>JANNPM010000522.1:0-4309 GCA_031400145.1 Chryseolinea sp.
CCTGACGTAACGCCTGTCTGATCTCCTCCTCACTTACAATTTCAGAAGCCGTATACTTCGCAAAGATGACTTCGTCAACCAATGCGAGTTGTTCCAACAAGTGTTGTCGCCAATATGTTGCTTCCTCAAGTAATGTGTCGGGTATGTCTTTACTTTCATATGATTTACCATCCACGTCATTCCATACAAGTGCTTTCCACGCGATGAGGTCGATGATTCCCGTGAAGGAATTTTCAACTCCGATAGGTAATTGCACCGGTACTGTTATTGTACCCAGCTTCTCCCTGATCTCTTTTACCACTCTGATAAAATCTGCGCCCTGCCTGTCCATCTTGTTTACTATGATGATGCGAGGTACTCTATATTTATTAGCCTGATGCCACACCGTTTCCGACTGCGGCTGTACGCCAGACTTTGCACAGAATACAGCTACTGCACCATCAAGTACGCGAAGTGAACGCTCTACTTCAGCAGTAAAATCCACGTGACCCGGTGTGTCGATCAAGTTGATCTGATAGCGTGTTTGATCTACCTGCCAGAATGTGGTTATAGCAGCAGAAGAGATCGTAATCCCTCTCTTCGCTTCTTGCGGATCTGTATCCATCATGGTGTTGCCTTCATCCACATTACCCATTTTATGGATCATGCCAGTGTAATACAATATGCGCTCGGTAACAGTAGTTTTTCCGGCGTCTACGTGAGCCATGATCCCAATATTTCTTATGTTTTTTAACGTTGTCATTTTCTGAATATTTAAAGCGTTGATCGTACGTAAGACAATAAAAAAAGCCTCCCTTTCCGGAGAGGCTTCAGTAAGCATAGTCTTACCAATTGCCTAAGTCTCCGGCATTATTATCATTCCACGTACTATAATTTTTAACTGATATTTCATCATGTTGTGTTTATACTAAACTAATCCAAAGGGAGGGCAACAAAAAAGCCTTTCCCGGGTGAGAAAGGCTCGATATGATTTAATCATGATCACTTACCTCATTCTTCCGGAAACGTATTGTGCCCTCCGTCTACTATTAAGACGATGTGACTACTGGCAATAATAGCTTTGATGGCCATTTTGCCTGCAGTGCTGTTGCGAATGTTGAAGTTTGTTGTCATGGCGTTAAGTCTTAAACTTTTTACCGATGGCAAAGGTAATGATAAGAGTCGTTTATAAACCATTTATAGCAAGTTTTTTTTTCGATTAAGTAATTAGAGGAGTCGCTAACGAATTACTCAAAACAATACTATCGATTACAAAACCCCAAAAAGAATTCAGGTAAGATATTTCTGAATGGGTCAAATCATCATGATTTTATTTTCACAAGCAACCAATATCGACTGACAAAATATTTCTTTCCAATGTGCTTCCCGTCTTGGTTGATAATCCATTTGATCCAAATAGTTATCAAACCAGGTCATATAAAAATCTTCCCAAGTTGGGCCCCAACTGTGTAGACTCTCTTTTGTATTTATCAGAATATTGATTCAAAAGAAGCACAAAGAAATCTATATCAAGATGGTAGCAACTTGTGAATAGCATCAAAGGACTAGAAATAATATTGTATCAAATAAACCATCCAATTATGACGTACGAAATAATCACACACGAAGATCTGCAGAAATTCAGACTTCAGTTGTTGGAGGACCTGAAAAGAATTATGTCAGAGGCAGTAAAACCACACTTAAACAAAGAGTGGCTGAGAAGTTCAGAGGTAAGGAAGATGCTCAGTATCTCTCATGGTACGTTGCAGAATTTACGGATCAAGAATATTCTGCCGCACAGAAAGATTGGAGGCCTCATGTACTACAAGTATCAGGATATTCTCAAGCTGTTGGAGGGTGACGATGTAAAGCAGAACAGTGATGGAAAAGCAGCTTGAGCAACTTTCCTGCTTCATCAACCGAGCGGCTTCAGATATTCGTTTGAAGCCTACCCATACTTCATTGTATTTGGCACTTTGTAATTCGTGGATTGGAAGCGGATATTTGGATACGTTTCATGTCTCGCGGAGAAGGCTGATGAAGGCAGCACATATACAGTCCATCGTTACCTATCACAAGGTAATCAGTGACCTTCAGGCATTCGGCTATTTGCATTACTTACCTTCTTACCATCCTTTGAAGGGAAGTGCTGTGACCTTACGAGATGTTCAAGCACCTTAGTTCCTTTTCAATGGACCTTGCATGCTTTATTCTCCCACCTTAGTATCAATTGCAGCTACCTTTTCGACCTTATGACCATACGAAGGGGCATCCGTCCGAGTTTCATAATGTGAATTCCACAGATGCCGGCGTGTAGTGGTTTTAGTATTTAATTGCTGCTCTCTTCCTGTCTCCGAAGATTCTGAAAAGCGAAATAGATCTGCTGGTGAGGAGAAAACTTCAGATCATTTAAATGTCCTGGAATGCTTCAGGACATTTTTCATTTGCTATCAGCCCTGGACTTTTTAACGTCCTCAAGTGAAAGGACTTTGTCGATGCTGTTGCATCAGCAAGATGTACTTTTGTCTGACAAAAATAATATTTGCCTCCCTCGGAACTCGGTCGGGCAGTTTATGCTGCAACAATTTTTAATTTTTTACCGCTAAGTCACAGCACATTACGAGGGGTACTAGTACCCTTGTAACTGTTTTGATTGACAGAAGCACTTTTACTTTGCCCTACATAAAACAAATTACTATGGGACGAAGAAAGGCGAAGGAGGAGATCAATTGCGTACGGAGAGTAACCGTGCGAATAAATGAGAAGACATTCCAGCGGCTGAAGACATTGGCAGCAACCTGTAATTGGAGGTCCGTTGGTGGAGTAGTCAAATGTTTGCTGATGAATCAGAAAATAATGGTACTGTATCGGGACCAGTCTTTTGACGAATGCGTGCAACAGCTGATCCGGATTCGTGAAGAGCTTCGCGCTATCGGTGTAAACATTAACCAAATCACACGTCACTTTCATTCATGCGAAGCCAGCAATCAGAAATTGTTTCATGCCCTTGAGGTTGGTGAAGAATACGCTAAGGTGAATGTTAAGGTGGAAGAGTTGATTGACAAGGTCCATGAAGTCGGTAGGATGTGGTTAGACCAACCTCGCAAGTATGAAAGGAAGACCCTTGAAGAATTATGAGGGCTACTCTATTTTCAGATGTCCCGAAAGATCACTGAAATATTTCTTGGACCAGATATCAAGCCTGGTGCCGTCAGGAATAAACCGAACGGCATCAGCTTTAACTTTTTCCATATCGACTGAATTGATTCTGTCGGTTAATAACTTTCTGAATTGTTGTTCATTCAGTTTCTCGTCCTGCCTACCTGCCGAAGCGATTGCGTAGGCAGGGAGATCTCCACTTCCTTGGGCGCGCTCGATGAAGTGTTTTAAATTCATAGGCACACCTTTCTTTACATACCATTCGAAATCGTACCAGTCACGACCTTTGACGTTTTCTTTCCATTTGCGAAAAAGTAGCGCGTGCATTTTGCCAGCGAACAGATTAGGCAGTGTAAAGCATTTCACGTAAAATGAAAACGGTCGTAGCAATAGTTTCTCTTCTGTTTCAAAACCGACAGGAGGCACAGTATCAACTTCAATCTTGATCTTGATGCTGGCTTGCTGCCCGAGACCACTTTGCGGGATAATTCCTTCCAATACAAGTTCTCTCCAGATCGTTTCGGATTTCAAAAAGGCAGAGTCAACATGTGTATCCTTTGCTTTCTTTTTTTCTTTAATGGAGACTTGCATTCCTAGTGCTTGAAACTCAGTCTGAATTGCATCGAGATATTTGTCCAACGAGAAGGCAGGATCTGGCTGTAGAAGAGAAAAGTCCAGATCTTCTGAAAACCGATCGAGCCCGTGAAATATGCGAAGTGCAGTGCCGCCATAAAACGCTGCCTTCTCGAAGAAGCCGCCGCGATACAGTCCGGCTAATGCCACTTCCTGCATTATCGCGCGAAGTGCTGATTGTGCTTCGTCTTTATTCTTCGGATTGTACTCTGCCAGCCAGTCTTTGATCATAATCCTTGAATTACATTAACAATCATAGAGAGACTTTCCTCTTTCAGGCTTCCTTTGATCCAGCTCGTCATTTCTTTTGTGTTGAGTTGCCTCAACGCCTCTTCATCCATTCTCATGTTTTCAATTAAGAACGCTCTTGCAGTTTTTTTGCTTCGAAGCAAAATTCCCGAAGTCGTGACGATTTTATCACATAATGCTTTCTCAGGAGACGCGACCATGGCGTATTGATCATCGGCAAGTTTTTCGGATCGAATTCCAAATGCATAATATGGCAATGGAAGTCGCGTGTACGTAAAGGTTCCCAGTG
>JANNPM010000552.1:0-4250 GCA_031400145.1 Chryseolinea sp.
TGATGGAAGTCAGTATAACGGGATAGAATTCGTTCACCAGAGCGGGATCGTATTTGGCAGCAACCCTGATGTAGTTCTCCGTGAACCCATGCATCATTCCGTTATCCGGATCATTTTCAAACAACACGGAAAAAGTCTTCCGCAGATTCACCTCATAAAATTTTCTCCGCTTTTTATCAGACAGAATGTGCAGCATGCGGGACCGTTCTGCGCGCTTCGCGGCTGGCACTGTTCCGTCCATCAAGCTGGCAGGCGTGTTTTCCCGCTCCGAATAGGTGAACACATGTAAGTATGAAATTTCAAGCTCATTCAAAAACTGGTAGGTGTCAAGGAAATCGGCGTCTGTTTCACCAGGAAATCCGACTATGACGTCAACGCCGATGCAGGCATGTGGCATTAGGGATTTGATGGTCTTCACCCGGCTTGCATACATCTCGCGCATATACCTGCGTTTCATCAGTTTAAGCACCTTGTCTGAGCCTGATTGAAGTGGTACATGGAAGTGAGGCGCAAAACGGTCTGATTGCGCAACGAACGAAAGGATTTCATCTGTGAGAAGATTCGGCTCAATGGACGATATTCTAAAGCGGTCAATGCCCGTGACGCCATCAAGAGCCCTGATCAGATCTATAAATCTTTCGCGTCTCACACCACCATGAAGACCAAAATCTCCGGTGTTCACGCCTGTAAGAACAATCTCCCGGACCGCCCCGGTACATGAAATTTCTTCCGCCGCGGCAACAATATTTGCAATGGTATCGCTGCGGCTAATGCCCCTCGCCAATGGAATCGTGCAGAACGTGCATGAATAGTCACAGCCGTCCTGAACTTTGAGAAAGGTTCTTGTCCGGTCATGCAGCGAGTATGCCGTATTGTATCGGTGAGCCTTGTAAATATCTGAAGCGAAAACTTGCGCGTCGGGCTTGCGTACAAATCCATCCAGTAACTCCACCAACATGAATTTCTCCGCCGCGCCCAGGACAGCGTCCACACCCGGGATTTGAGAAATCTCTTTCGGCTTTAGTTGCGCATAGCATCCGATAATTGCTACGTACGCGTGTGGCGAAATGGTCCTCGCTTCACGAACAACCTTGCGACATTTTCTATCTGCGTTCTCCGTTACGGAACATGTATTGATAATGAATATATCCGGCTGATCGGTAAAGTCGACCTTTAGATATCCTTTAGCCTCAAACATCCTGGAGATCGTTGAGGTCTCCGAGTAATTTAGCTTACAGCCGAGCGTATAAAATGCAACCCTTTTCATTCAATGCGCAAAGATAATGAAATGAGCGGGTCTCAAAACCGATACATGGCAGGGAACGTGATGACGCAGGTTCATTACTCATATTGACCGAACCTGGGAAATGCCTACACCGACATAAGATATTCTTCAACTCCCTTGATTTTGTTGTCGAGAGTAGCTGTTACCTCGTCAAACTTGTCTCTGCTTTCCAGTTCAGATTTTACGCTGACATAAAACTTGATCTTCGGTTCTGTTCCGGATGGCCTTACTGAAACTTTCGTACCGTCCTCAAGATAAAACTGCAATACATCTGAAACGGGGAAGTCTAGCCTTGTTACTTTTCGTGTCAGCAGGTTCGTTTCCTCAAGGGTCTTATAATCCAGTAAGCGCTCCACACGACTGCCGATAATTTCCCTGGGTGGGTGGCTGCGGAACTTTTCCATCATCGCTTTAATTTCCTCCTCACCCTGCTGGCCTTTCTTCGTCACGTTAAGCAGGTTCTCTTTGTAGTAGCCAAAATCAACATACATGTCAATCAACCAGTCGTAAAGGGACTTTCCCTGATCCGCGGCATCAGCTGCCATGGCGGCAAAAAAAGCACAGGCGGAAACGGCGTCCTTGTCGCGGACAAAATCCCCAACCATATATCCATAACTCTCTTCGCCGGCAGCAATGAATTTTTGTTTTCCATCAAGTTTTCCTATCAGCTCGGCAATGTACTTGAAGCCCGTTAACGTATTGTAACATCGAATGCCGAGTTTTGCCGCCATCGTGTCTACCAGCTCTGTCGTAACGATCGTTTTAGCGATATAGGAGTTATCCTTTTCCTTTAAGCTCTTCAGGATGAAATACATCATGAGGCTGAACGCCTGGTTCCCGTTCAGCAGTGTAAAATCGCCGTTCGATTTGCGTACTCCTATGCCTACACGGTCCGTGTCCGGATCAGTGGCCATTACCATCGTCGCGCCAACCATCTTTCCCTTCTCAATCACCATTTCCATGGCCGTTTTCTCTTCCGGATTCGGTGACTGCACTGTTGGAAAATTTCCATCAGGCTGCTCTTGTTCTTCGACAACGTGAATGTTGCTGAATCCTATCTGCCTCAGGCATTCGGGCACCATGGTGATACCCGCACCGTGTATGCTTGTATACACCAATGGGATGTCGCTGTGCCTGGCAATAACCTCTTTGTTCGGTATAAGCTTTTTGACTTCCTCGTAATATGCTTCCTCTACCTCGGGACCAATTTCAAATATGTTTTCAGACTTTGCGGCAAACGATACCTGCTCGAAGGAGGTGATTGATTTTACCTCCGTCGTAATGTTCATGTCGTGTGGCGGCACTACCTGCGCGCCATCATTCCAGTAAGCCTTGTATCCATTGTATTCTTTCGGATTGTGTGATGCAGTTACTACAATTCCCGAATCGCATTTCAAGTAGCGGATGGCGAACGATAGCAGGGGCGTAGGTCGCAACGTGGGGAACATATGCACGTGGATACCATTAGCCGACAAAACGTCTGCCGCTACCTGAGCAAAAAACCGGCTGTTGTTCCGGCTATCGTGTGCAATGGCCACGTTAACCGTCTTTTTGAGAAAGGTTTTATTAAGGTAATTCGCCAGTCCTTGTGTTGCCATCCCGACTGTATATTTGTTCATGCAATTGGACCCCACACCCATAATGCCTCTGAGCCCGCCAGTTCCGAATTCAAGATCTTTGTAAAAGCTGTCGATAAGCTCTTTGGCACCAGGTTTTGATAGTAGTTTTTCTACTTCGCTCTTCGTCGCATCGTCAACAACCAGACTTTCAAGCCAGGTCTTCGCTTTCCTTTGTACCAATTCTGCCAGATTGTTCATGTGTCAATAATTGCTTTTAGTTTTCACATGGAATGCACGCCAAATTATCCTCACTTTATTATCCATTTCATGGTTTTTTGGATTCATTTTACTGGAGCGCGAAAATCTCGTGTTGAGGAGTAATTGAATCACGGTAAATCGGGTAAAAATATAAAACGTGACACAAATTGACGTAAAATTTCTTCCATTTTTCTTATTCGCCGAATTCATCAATATTTACAAAAAAGTAATTATGGACGTCAAAGCGTTGGATCAGGCTCTTTTGGAAATCATCAGGAAAAGAGAGGAACTTGGTAAAATTGATTACAACAATCCCAAGTATGATGTACTTGAAGAAGAATTGCACGACCTGGAAGACGACTTCCAGGACGAATACGGTGATTTTCTTGAAGAGGCATTACAACAGGTTCACGATGAATTTTGCCCTGATAATGATGTTTTGATTCCGATTGGATATCTCGGCCAGGGAGTTCCCGTAGAAGTTGACAGCATGCCCGGAAAGGATACGCGACTCGTATTGGCGGCTAGTCCACTGCGCCTTATCCTAAGTGTTGACAAGGAAAAGCAAAGGGTGGTTTGGTCGCCGACGGCTTAATGCCGCTGGCAGCAGTGAGCTACTTGTAACCCGTTACAGAACGTACCCGTTCCATTACCTCCCGTGCGATCACTCTCGCTTTTGCCTCTCCCTGAGAAAGGGTCTTCTCCAGCTCGTCGGGATGGTTCATATAAAAATTAAAGTCCGTGCGCTCTTTGTTGAATTTATGAATAATCAGTTCGTACAATTCCTGCTTTGCTTGTCCGTATCCAAAATTACCTGCGAGGTATTTTTGACGCAATGCAAATTCCTGGTGGCCGTCAGCCAGTAAGCGATATATGGCAAAGACAGTATCATGATCTGGATTCTTGGGCTCTTCAACCGCCTTACTATCGGTTTTGATGGACCTGATCTGCCGGAGGAGTTCTTTATCGGGAAGAAAGATGTCGATTATATTGCCATAAGACTTGCTCATTTTTAGCCCATCAGTACCCGGAATGGTCATCACTGATTCTTCTATCCTCGCCTCAGGAACGACAAATGTTTCGCCGTAAGACCTGTTGAATATCGTGGCTATATCCCGGGCGATTTCCAGATGTTGGCGCTGATCCTT
>JANNPM010000280.1:0-4661 GCA_031400145.1 Chryseolinea sp.
TTTTTTCGTCTCAATAAGACCATGGCTGACCGGTATGGTCTTCACTGCTGGACCAATGCTGAAAGTTTTGATCGCGACATGCCTATAAAGTTTCTTCCGATCAAATTTGAAAAACTGAAATTAAAACTGGAAGCAGCCGGAAAAGCCCGCTATGCGAAGGCCATTACGTTTGAATTTTCACACTTCATGAGCCCGCAATCTGCTTACCGGCAGGCCTTGCATTTATATAACCGCTATCAGGAATATTTAAAAATAGAGTTATAAGAAGACACTATGAAACATTACGCAGCACTTTACAAAAATGAGTTGTTAGAGAATATAATTCCCTTTTGGTTAAATCACTCCAGAGATGAAGAACACGGAGGCTTCTATAGTTGCCTCGACCGTTATGGAAATGTATTTGACACCGACAAGTTTATATGGTTGCAGGGACGCGAAGTATGGACGTTCTCCATGCTTTACACTAAAGTGGAAAAAAAGGAAGCATGGCTTAGTATGGCGTTACACGGAGCCTCCTTCATGCAACAATATGGTCGTGATAACAATGGTAACTGGTATTTTTCACTTACCCGCGAAGGTAAACCGCTGATGCAGCCTTATAATATCTTTTCTGATGGTTTTGCCGTCATGGCATTTGCTTCCTTGTATAAAGCCACCGGTAATCACGAATATGCGGATATAGCACGAACGACTTTTTTAAACATCCTTCAACGCAGAGATAATCCGAAAGGTAAATATACCAAAGCGTATCCGGGCGTTCGTCCACTGAAGAATTTTTCATTACCCATGATACTCTGCAACCTCTCGCTGGAAATGGAACATCTGCTTGACACAGCAATGGTAAACACACTCATTGAAGAAGTGATTAATGAGGTAATGGAAACCTTTTATCAGAAAGACACTGGTTTGATCGTGGAAAATGTCCTTGCTGATGGATCACTTTCGGATTCGTTTGAAGGAAGGTTGCTTAACCCCGGCCATGCCATTGAAGCAATGTGGTTCGTGATGGATCTGGGAGTAAGACTCAACAACAAAAAGCTGATCGACAAGGCTCTGTCCATTGCACTTTTCACTTTAGAGTATAGCTGGGATAAAACATATGGTGGAATTTATTATTTCCTTGACATAAAAGGAAAGCCTCCTCAGCAACTTGAATGGGATCAAAAGCTTTGGTGGGTACATGTGGAAACACTGGTATGCCTGGCTAAAGGATATGCCATAACGGGTAGCGAAGAAGCGGGAAAATGGTTTGAAAAAGTACACGATTATACATGGCAATATTTCAGAGATTCTTCTTATCCTGAATGGTTTGGCTATTTGAACAGAAAAGGAGAAGTATTGCTGCCCCTTAAGGGAGGAAAATGGAAAGGATGTTTTCATATACCCAGAGCACTCTATCAGGTCTGGCACGCGCTTGAAAGCACGACAGAGCAAATCGATGAAAATCGATTACACCACGAAAGAAGGCAGTTTTTATAACAACTTTACTATAATCACTGCCAAAAACGGCCATGCGTAAAACGCAGCTGCATTTCAACAGAAATATGTTTTTGCACAGTGACATCTCCATATTATATCGTTATACCCCTATCAATAATTAAATATTATGAAAAACTAATAAAATCTTATTAAATTTTATTATTTAATAAATAGTACTTCATATATTAGCCATATTAAACCTAATCAACTCATATGAAGTATTTTACCAAACTCTGTTTTGCCAAGCGTGTGAGGCATTTCTATCTGTTTCCATGCTTGCTGCAAGTCATATTGGCTTGCTCTATTTTTCACGATACATCAGCGCAGGAAAAATCCATTTCAGGCGTGGTGATGGAGGCGGGCTCTCAAGTACCTTTGCCAGGTGTTTCTGTCTTAATGAAAGGCTCGTCTGCTGGCTCGACTACCGATTCTGAAGGTCGTTATTCACTTTCCGGTGTGGCTGCAGATGCTGTACTAATCTTTAGTTTTATAGGATACTCAACGCAAGAGGTATCTGTTGGGAGTAAATCGACCATCGATGTGGTAATGAAGGAAGATATTACCTCTTTAAGTGAAGTTGTGGTTACTGCCCTGGGCATCTCACGCGAAGTAAAATCATTAGGATATTCTGTGCAGGAAGTGAGTGGTGATGAGTTAACCATAGCACGTGAATCAAATGTGGTGAACAGCCTCGCAGGAAAAGTAGCAGGTGTATTCATCAACAGGGGTACTTACGGGCCGGGATCGTCATCCCGCGTGGTGATACGAGGAGAGCGTTCCATACAAGGTGCAAATCAGCCACTTTATGTTATTGATGGAATACCGGTAAACAATAATACAAACACCCAACCCGGTGAGTTTAATGGCTCAGACAGTGGTGATGGGATGGCCAACATCAATCCCGATGATATCGAATCTATGTCTGTATTAAAAGGTGCAAATGCAGCCGCGCTATACGGATCGCGGGCTAATAATGGTGTTATTATTATAACCACTAAAAAGGGTTTGGCGGCAAACCGTCTCGGTATTGACTACAGCTTGTCTTACTCTATTGATAATCCGATGTATAATGTTGAAAGGCAATCTGAGTATGGCCAGGGGTCGGGAGGTAACTACAGTGCTACAGATGAAAATAGTTGGGGGCCACGGATAACCGGGCAATCAGTTAACGACTGGAATGGAGACGCATATAATTTAGCAGGGTATGATCATGTTGATGCAGTTTTGCGCAACGGTAGTACACTAACTAATAATTTTGGCTTTACCGGAGGAAATGAAAAAACGCAAATGCGATTTTCTATTGGCAATATGAGCAGCAAGGGAATCATTCCGCAAAATGATTTCAACAGAACAAATGTTACGTTGCGTGGCGCAAGTAAAATCACGCCCAAGTTCAGTATCGATTCAAAACTGAGTTACATTTATCAGAAGATAGACAACAGGCCTGCCGGAGGTGAAGAAGCCACTAACATATATGCCAACGCATTGAAAATGCCCGTGAGCATTCCCATCAGCCTGTTAGAAAATTATAGTGTATTAAATGCTACTCAGACAGGAGAAACGCAGAATTTTTTCCAGCAGAATTCGATTACCGCTAATCCCTATTGGATAGCCAATAAAATACAAAGGGAAGAGATACGAAATCGGTTCATTGGTATTGCCACATTAACCTATCAGTTTACTGATCAGCTTTCACTTTTGCTGCGCGGCGGAGTGGATGCGTTATTTGATAACAGTGATCGTAAAGTGTATGCAGGGACACCCGCAGCACTTGCCTCCAATAGCTCCTCGGGTGATTTTGGTCTTACTTCCGGTCGTACTTACGAGGCTAATACGGATTTCCTTCTTACCTATAAGCAACCCCTTACAGAAACGATAGACTTTACACTTTCTGGTGGTGGAAACCTTCGCCATTTTTTTACGTCCAACAGCATACAGGATGCAGAAGGCCTTGATGTTGCCAATGTGTTCTCATTGGGTAATTCGCGGCAACAGGTATCGGCCTCCTATACGTCAAGTCGTGAAACCATACAGTCATTATATGCTTTGGGTCAATTTAACTACAAGAGTATTCTGTTCCTTGATGTTACTGCCCGCAACGATTGGTCGTCTACTGTTTTTAACCCAAATAATTATTTTTATTCATCCGGCGCACTCAGTGCTATAATCGGCGATATGGTTCAGTTGCCTGCAGTAATATCATTTGCTAAAATCAGAACATCTCTTGCTGAAGTGGGCAGCGATGGCGACCCTTATCAACGTAATTATCTCGAAGCTTCATCGGGCGTCAATGGAACAATTCTTCGCAATAGTACTACGCTCTATCCGGAAGAAGGTCTTAGACCGGAAAAGACTTTATCATTTGAGGCTGGCACTGACTTGCGTTTTTTTAAAGGACGATTAGGAGTTGACTTTACCTATTATAAAACCAATTCACGAAATCAAATTATAAAGATTGCCACACCAGTCAGCCAGGGTTATCAGAATAGGGCTATTAATGCCGGCAATGTTCAGAACAGCGGTATAGAGCTCTTACTAACCGGTTCGCCAATTAAAGGATCTGAATTTCAATGGAATGTCACTTTTAATTATGCCCGCAATCGCAATGAAGTGATAGAACTTACCGATAATCTAAAGTCCTATAACCTGGAGGGTGGCAATTCGCGCGTGGCAACAATTCGTGTGGAAGAAAGCAAGCGGCTTGGGGAAATCTATGTTCGCGGCTTTCAACGTCAGGATGGCCGCCTCGTAGTAAGCGCATCCGGGCTTCCACAAATATCAAGCAGTCTCATCAATATAGGCTATATTAATCCGGACTGGACAGGAGGTATTACCAATAGTTTCTCTTATAAGTTTCTGTCCTTCGAGTTTTTAATTGATGCCCGTGTGGGTGGGAAAGTAGTATCACACACACAAGCTGTTCTCGCGGGCCTTGGGGTTACCGATTTCACTTTGGCGGGAAGAGAAAATGGAATTACTGTTGACGGTGTGCTTGAAAACACAACAGAAAATACTCAATCTGTATCCGCTCAAAGTTATTGGCAATCTATAGGCGGGCGTGGTAACCCGGTGGGTGAAGCATTTGCTTATGATGCCACTAATATTCGTTTACGCCAGGCTTCTATTGGATTTGCAATGCCTTCCGAATGGTTATCCGGCACCCCGCTACGCCAGGCGAGCTT
>JANNPM010000047.1:0-7038 GCA_031400145.1 Chryseolinea sp.
CCGTTCAAGTAATTCCGGGCTTAAAGTCCAGGAAAGTGATGGTGAGAATAAAAAACTCCGGGGTTTCCATAAGGAAAAATATAAATACATTATATTGTCTCCTGTCGTGTGATTCCGTGGAGTGACTTTTTAACCAAGTGGTAGCAAGCAGATGCGTGGAGTGGTCGTGGCCTGTTTGAAAATAAATCCATGACAGTGTTGGCCCAGGCGTTGGTATTTATCGTAAATAGTCTGAATTTTTAACTATGTGCTTTGCTCATGGCAGTGCCTTTTGATCATATCGCAACCTATGACTCCCTCTTAACAAGGAGCATTGTAGGGCAAATGCAAAGAAAGCAGGTGTGGCGCTATTTGCAGAAGATTACCCCCCAGCTCAAGGGCTTGGAGATTCTTGAATTGAATTGTGGTTCCGGAGAAGATGCAATGCTCTTCAGTGAAAAAGGGGTCAATCTCGTTGCCACAGATATCTCAGAAGAGATGATGAAGGTTACTGTCCAGCGAGCGAACCAGTTTTCCATGCAAAACAGAATCAGTTCACAGTTTCTCGATCCGGAAAGCTTTGATGAGACGATTTTCGATAAGAAGTTCGATCTTGTATTCTCAAACTTCGGCGGCCTCAACTGTCTGCGTCCTGATTTGTTAAAGCGCTTGCTGAATAAGATTCCTTCCATCCTTGCGCCTGGCGGTAGATTCGTGGGCGTACTGATGCCAAAGTTCTGCCTTTGGGAAAGTATGTATATGCTGAAAAAGTTTCGTGTGCGTCAGGCTTTCCGACGGGCGACGGCGAAAGAGGTAATCCTTGATGTCCCCGGAGCGAGTATACGATCATGGTATTACAATCCATCACAAATCCGCAAATGGTCCGGCGATAGGTTTCAGCTGATCCGTACCCTGCCAATCGGATTTGCAACTCCTCCCGTATATCTTGAAACTTATTTTGCGCATCGGAAGTCCTTACTTTTTAGATTGTCCCGGTGGGGTAAAAAGTTTGATCAGATGTCATTCCTTTCAAGAATGTCTGACCACTACCTCATAGACTTTCAACTTATTTGAAAGAAAATGCCGTTAAACACTCACACCAAGCAACAGCAGCGGACTGGTCCTGTCTTCCCCACTAGATCCCGGTCACCAAAAACCTGCGTCATTCCAATGCCAGGGATATTGTTCCGCTTGTTGAAATGTCCACCGGTACTCCGCCACCATTGATTTTGCCGGTTATCTTATGCTCATCCTGATCACCGGTAAAATTTTTCAATGTGTTAATCTGAATATGTTCTGCCCTTAATTTGAGATCAAGCCCAAGATCGCCTGGCATCCTCAGTTTGATATTTCCTCCGGAATTTGATGCGGTAATATACTTTCCAGGCTTTTTGATTTCCATGTCGATGTTTCCACCACTCGTCGAAGCGTCTACACTTCCGGAAAAATCCTTTAAACTTATTGAGCCTCCCGAGGTATGTGTAATGAGCTCACCCTCGATCTGTGTTCCCCGCACGGTGCCGCCACTGGTCTTCGCGTCAATGGTGCCTTTTAGTTTCTCCATCTCTATGTTGCCTCCGGAAGTAAACAGCTCAAGTTTTCCATTGCAGTTTTCCGCTGTGATCCTGCCACCACTTGTTGTCAGCGCAACATCATCTGATATAATATTGGATAATGAAATGTTTCCACCCGAAGTTTTGCCGTCCAGTTTTCCGCTAAGTTCGTCGAGCGTAAGACTGCCGCCGCTGGTTCTGAACTCTTGTGTCCCTGTGAGGTTGTTTAGGTCAATGTTTCCACCACTTGTGCTTAGATCGGTTGAAGCATTTTTTGGTACGTATATACTGAATGAAATGGTGAGCGCTTTTTTTGAATTCAGGTTTGACAGCTTTGGCTTCGCTGTGGCGGTGAGCTTTCCGGAAGACGCAGTTACATCAAGATCATAATCTTCTTCAATGCGTTTCTTCATCTCCTCTTTCGAAAATTCGTCATGGTTGTTAGAACGGACATACACCTCAATCCTCGCCTCGTTTACAGGAGCGCCCGAGACGACTATTCCTCCGCCGGAAGTGCGGGCGTAAACTTCCTTGATCTCATCTTTTGTCAAAGATTTTGTCAAAAATAAAGAGTTGTCGTTACCCTGTCCCGCTGCCGTCAGGCAAAGGGATAGAAGGAGCGCTATGCTATGTATTCGTTTCATGTGTTAATAATTGTTTTTCGTAGTCACATGGAATCGCATGGTTAATTAACATCCTTTTGGGTGAACGCAGTGCATGACGATTTCATGTGTTAATAATTGTTTTTAGTTGTCACACGGAATGGCCAGACCAAATTATCATCCCTTTGGGTGAACGGGTGCATGGCCATTTCATGTGTTAATAATTTTTTTATTTTTTTTTTATTTAATCTCTGTGTCTTATCCAATCTGTATGCCACACCCTTAACACTACAATGGGAACCATCAGGGCACTCTCGTTATTTAATTTGTCCATATTTTTGAAGCGAATGCGCGAATACGAACATCCACATCAAGAACTTAATAATTCGATCTATATAAGACCACGCTATTGCGCAGGAGGTTGCATCAACCCGGAAAAATTATTACAATAGCTTCAGATTTCCCGCGGTTCTTCCATTTCTTCAGGAAGGTGATGCAACTTTTGAGATATTTGAGCGTCTGTGATTGAAACCTTGTGCCAAATTCAGAGTATCTACCTATAACTCCAGCATTATGTTCAAAAACTACTTCCTTATAATGTTCCGAAATCTCTTCAAGAACGGCTTCTACTCCTTTATAAACATAGCTGGCCTCGCCATCGGCATAACTTGCAGCATACTGATATTGCTATGGGTAAACGATGAGGTGTCATATGATAAATTCCATTCAAAGGCCGACCGCATTCATCAGGTGTGGGTGAGCGCAGTATTTGACGGAAGGGTCAACTCATGGACGTCGGTGCCGCTTCCCACGTATGAGGCTATGAAAACGGCAAATAATCACATCAAACGATCGCTGGTGACAGATTGGGGAGGAGAGCATCTCCTTACCGTTAATGATGATACCAGGCTTTATAAGAAGGGATACTTTGTCAGCGAGGAGTTCCTTGAAATGTTTGATTTTCCGCTTGTTTCCGGAAATGCCTCGCAGGTATTAAATGATCCCACTGTGATCGTAATCACCGAGTCAACGGCAAAGGCATTGTTTGGTAATGAGGATCCGATTAATAAAGTTATACACCTCGATAATGAGCATGATGTGAAAGTGAGCGGTGTTTTGAAAGACATCCCAAAAAACTCCACGTTCCAATTTGATATCCTTATTCCCTGGAAATTCCGGGAAAAAAATAACAAATGGGTCCGTGACAACATGACTAACTGGGGCAACTATTCTTTCCAGGTATTTGTAGAACTTGACGATGCCAAAAGCGAGCTCGCCGTGGAGCGCTCAATTAAAGACATGCTTTTAGAGCATGGTGAAAAGGATACAAAGAATACCTTCTTTCTGTATCCAATGTTAAGGTGGAGACTCTTTTCGAATTTCGAGGACGGTATTGAGACCGGTGGACTGAATGACTACGTTCAGATGTTTACCATAATAGCGGTTTTCATTCTTGTCATCGCCTGTATCAACTTTATGAATCTTGCAACTGCGAGGTCCGAGCGCAGGGCAAGAGAAGTCGGTATCAGAAAGAGCATCGGCTCCAGGCGCCGTGAGCTAATACTTCAATTTATCGGAGAATCCACCTTCATATCTTTTATCTCCTTCGCAATTGCTGTGCTGCTGGCGCAACTGCTACTGGCACCTTACAACCAATTGGTAGAGAAGCAGCTGTTCATTGACTATAGTTCACCAGTGTTTTGGTTATTCTCGCTCGGCCTTATATTCCTCACTGGCGTTGTATCTGGAAGTTACCCTGCTTTCTACCTGTCATCATTTCAGCCGGTAAAGGTGCTGAAAGGAAAAGTCAACGTGGGAAAGGGGGCCACCACCCCGCGCAAAGTTTTGGTGACATTGCAATTTGGATTTTCGATTTTATTAATCATCTCTACATTTGTCATCTACCAGCAAATACAACTGGTAAAGAACAGACCGCTCGGTTACGAGCAGGAAAATCTTATCACAGTCAGTTATACAAACGAGGTGTCAAAAAACTGGAAACCATTAAAGCTGGACCTGCTTGCTTCCGGCGTGGTAGAAGCTGTGACAAAATCCAACAGTGCCATTACGGACATCAATTCGAATAACTTTTTGGGATGGCCCGGAAAGCCCGAGGACTTGCGTGTGATATTCACAACCATTTCAACCGAGTATGATTATACGAAGACAATGGGTATTAAAGTCATAGAAGGGCGCGACTTTTCCGAAGACTTCAAGAGCGATACCGCCGCAATTCTTATAAACAAAGCTGGACTTGCGCTGATGAATTTAAAGGAGCCGATAGGAACGGAACTCGATCTCTGGGGTGGTAAGCGTAAGCTGATAGGAATCGTTGATGACGTCCTGATGGGCGATCCGTTTACGCCGGTTAAGCCGATGTTCGCGGTCCTGAATCCAGAATGGATTGACGCGATGACTATCCGTCTGAAGAAGACATCCGATTTGCAGGGATCACTGGCCACCGTTCAGAAGATATTTGAAAAACATGCTCCAGCCTATCCGTTTGATTATAAATTCGCTGACGTGGAATTTCAGAAGAAATTCACAACCATCAACCTAACCAGCACACTGGCTAGTCTCTTTTCAGGACTTACGATTGTGATCACAGGATTAGGATTGTTTGGCCTGGCGTCTTTTACGGCGGAACAAAGGACTAAAGAAATTGGAATTCGCAAAGTGCTGGGCGCGTCTGTCACAAGCCTGGTGTCTTTAATTTCAAGAGATTTTTCCAGATTGGTGATCATTTCATTTGTGCTAGCGGCGCCACTCGCCTGGTGGTTGTTAAACATTTACCTGGAGCGTTATACGATACGCACCACAATTGAATGGTGGGTGTTCCCGGTCACGGGGTTGATTGCTCTGGCCTTTGCATTGGCGATCGTGAGCACGCAGGCCTTGCGCGCCGCGCACGCGAATCCGGCAAATTCATTGAGGAGCGAGTAGACTGCAGAGCACCGCGAAATCTCCCGTACCGGGAACTCCGCGGCATCGAGGCATAAACGCATTTGTTGCCGCCTCTCAAGAACTCTATATGAAATCAATACGACCGATCCCATAGCAATTACAACCAAGGTCGCAGAACCAATCGCTCACTAGACCACGTACTCCACGCCCACCGCCAGCAGCGATCCAAAAATCGTTACGGTCATTCGCTTTGCGTTAAAGCGATGCTCGGGGCTGCCTTCAAAAACAATGGTGGTGGAGATGTGTAAGAAATTGCCGCTGGTTATTGCGTACACGTATAACAGACCTGTTGCAGAAAGAACCTCGTGGTTTACCAGGAAGGTGCTTATCAGTAAGCCAACCGGGGCCGCCATGGAAAATGCAATAAGATGGGGAAGCGCTTTTACCCGCGAGCGCAGCTGATGTGACAATACGGTCATCAAGGCAAGGGCAGCCGGTGCGCGGTGTAGTGCAATACCCAAAAGGATGGCATTGACATTATACATGGCCCCAATAATTGTGGGCTTCGAAAGCATCGCTCCCTCAAGAAATGCGTGAATACAAAGTGCAGCCAACAACACCAGCGCAGAAACAGAACTGCTGCCATAATCTTGGTGGTGATGATCGTGCTCATGTTCGTCACGACCTCGGTGCCGGCTCCTGTGCAAATGTATGTGACCATGCTCTATCCCTGACGTAAAGTATTCGAGCAACTGCTGCAGGAAAAATCCGCCCAAGACGGCGAGCCCAATAAACTTGATATCGTCATGCGCCCGATATAGTTCCGGGAGAATGTGGATCACGGTAATCGCAAACAAGTATGATCCCGCGAAAGCCAGGAAGAGCCTGAAGTTTGAATCGTTGTTCTTGGGCACCAGGTAGATCAGCAGCCCCGAAAGCAACGGAGTGAGGAAAAGTACAAGCACTTTAAAAAACATAAGATCAGTGAAAAGTGAAAATGCCGGCTACGAATTTGGACGGCGAAGGTAGGGATTTTTGCCAAATGCAACGTTGTTGTATCTGACATATAAAAAAGGTTGGTATGGTGGCCTCATTAATGGCAGAGAAGGTTATCCTAATCCGACAAATAAATTCTAATTTTCAGGTATGCGTGAAGATTACCTTAACGGGGATGGTGAAGGGCAGGGTGCCGCTGAAAAAGACGTCGAAAGGGCATTACGTCCCCTATCCTTCCAGGACTTTTCAGGACAGCAAAAAATTGTTGATAACATCAAAGTGTTTGTGCAGGCTGCCAAGCAACGTGGAGAATCTTTGGATCACGTGCTGCTTCATGGTCCACCCGGACTGGGGAAGACGACCCTATCGCACATTATCGCGAATGAACTTGCGGCCAACATCAAGATCACATCCGGACCAGTCCTCGACAAGCCCAGTGATCTTGCCGGGCTGCTTACCAATCTCGAAGCGCACGATATCCTTTTCATTGATGAAATACATCGACTTAATCCTATAGTAGAGGAATATCTCTATTCCGCCATGGAGGATTTCAGGATTGATATCATGTTGGATTCGGGGCCAAATGCGAGATCCGTGCAGATAGGATTAAATCCCTTTACGCTTATCGGTGCGACAACCCGCGCCGGGTTGCTAACGGCCCCGCTACGCGCACGCTTCGGTATAAACGCGCGTTTGGAGTATTACGATGCTGCGCTGCTGACAAAGATCGTGAAGCGATCGGCAGGCATCATCAACACGCCGCTTGAAGAGGATGCAGCATTTGAAATTGCCCGACGAAGCCGGGGAACTCCACGTATTGCCAACAATCTGCTGCGTCGAACACGGGACTTCGCCCAGATAAAAGGCGACGGAGTCATTACCATGGCGATCGCGCAGTTTGCGCTCAAGGCCCTTGACGTAGATCAGGATGGCTTAGACGACATGGACAACCGAATTCTGCTAACGATAATTGAAAAGTTTAAGGGCGGCCCGGTAGGTCTTAC
>JANNPM010000290.1:0-7971 GCA_031400145.1 Chryseolinea sp.
GCTTTGCGGCCACATTTCCGGATGGCAAGACAGTTCGTGTGGAGGCGAGACGTTTTTGCAGTATGGCGAACGGCGAAATAGGAGCAATCCGTTACGCGATAACGCCGATGAATTTCTCGTCAAAGGCAACCCTTTCTATAAACGTCGATGCTGATGTTGTTAACAAGGATTCCAATTATGATGAAAAGTTTTGGGAGGAAGCAAGCAAGGAAGCGACCGAGGGAAGGTCGATCGTGGTGGCACAGACGAAGAAGACATTCTTTCAAGTGGCTACCGGAATGTGCTACAATATTTTAGTGGACGGAACGAAGGCGGTTTTGGACCGGGTGAATATAGAACAGCGTGAAAAGTTTGCTGGCAATGTTATACAACTCTCTCTCGAAGAAGGCAAAGAACTG
This sequence comes from Chryseolinea sp., assembly GCA_031400145.1. Taxonomy (GTDB): domain Bacteria; phylum Bacteroidota; class Bacteroidia; order Cytophagales; family Cyclobacteriaceae; genus Chryseolinea. The sequence goes on from JANNPM010000290.1 coordinate 399, forward strand.
ACAATCTATAAATATGCGGCGGTCCTCTCGTCAGAGAACTATCCTAAGGAACAACTGGCGGCAAATTGTCACAAGATACTTGATGAAGCTGCTTCCAAGGGCTTTGATCAGCTGCTGGCGGAGCACGCAGCGGTATGGGCCCATAAGTGGGAGGAGTGTGATATTACCATCGAAGGTGACGTCGCAGCGCAGCAGGGTATTCGCTTTAACATTTTTCAACTTACTCAAACTTACACGGGGGAAGATGAAAGACTGAATATCGGACCAAAAGGTTTTACGGGTGAGAAATATGGAGGCAGTACTTATTGGGATACGGAAGCATACTGTATTCCGTTTTACCTCGGCACGGCAGAGCCGAAAGTAGCGCGCAACCTTCTTATCTATCGGTACAAACATTTGCCCAAGGCCATCGAAAATGGACAAAAACTTGGCTTTACCGACGGCGCAGCGTTTTACCCTTTCGTTACAATGAATGGAGAAGAGTGCCACAACGAATGGGAGATCACTTTTGAGGAGATTCACCGTACGAGCGCCATGGCTTACGCTATTCGTGACTATATTGACTATACTGGCGATGAAGGTTACCTTGCTGAATACGGTCTTGAAGTGTTGATTGGCATTTCGAGATTCTGGGCGCAACGCGTTAATTGGTCAGCCGACAAGAATAAGTATGTGATCTTGGGGGTTACTGGTCCGAATGAGTACGAGAACAACGTCAACAACAACTGGTATACAAACTACCTGTGTGCATGGACCCTCCGATATACGCGCTATGCGGTTGATTATGTGAAAAAATCGGACCCCGCAAGGTACGCTGAAATGATAGGGAAGAACAATTTCAACGAAAGCACAGAATCCGTTAAGTGGAAAGAAATCGAGGAGAAGATGTACTACCCGCAAGATAGCAATAGGGGCGTATTACTGCAGCAGGATGGATTTTTGGATAAAGAGTTACTTCGCGTCAATGATCTTAAACCGGAACATCGTCCCCTGAATCAAAAGTGGTCATGGGATCGTATTTTACGTTCTTGCTTTATAAAGCAGGCAGACGTATTGCAAGGGATTTATTTATTCGAAGACGATTTTCCGGTAGAGACTATCCGGAAAAATTTTGATTTTTACGAGCCCATGACTGTGCATGAGTCTTCATTGTCTCCTTGTGTGCATGCGATACTTGCCTCCAAACTGGGTTATAAGGAGCGTGCCTATGAGTTCTATTTAAGAACTGCACGGCTTGATCTCGATGATTATAACAATGACACCGAAGAAGGTTGTCACATTACGTCAATGGCGGGAACGTGGATGAGCGTTGTCAAGGGATTTGGTGGCATGCGTGTGAGACAAGGAAAGCTTCATTTCAATCCTTTTCTGCCCGACAAGTGGAAATCCTTTTCTTTCAGACTTGAATTTAGGGGTCGCGTAATCAAGGTCAAGATCACTGCGGATGGTGTGGAAACCCAGTTGGAATCTGGGGATGCGATCGAGATTATGGTTAAGGAAAAGGTGGTGAACGTTGAATCCAAGTAGGCAATTAAAGCAGCCTGGCGGAAAGTGCCTCGTGGATAACTTTCCCTATTGCCTAAGCTTTACAAAATCAACCTGGTAGCGCAAATAACACTTTCCGTTATTGATCACTGTCAACCTCTTCCTCGTCCTGCGCGATGGTGATATCACTCAGGATGCGCGCCACCCATTCCGAATACATCGCATCCGACGGGTGTAGGCCATCCGTTGCGAGGAGGTCCGGCTCATTCAATCCCCGTCGGGAGATATCCGTTATATCGTAGTACTTAATTTTATGCTTTTCAGAAATGCTCTTGTTGATTGCGTTAAATGCGTCTATTCCTTTCGAAATTTCTGACTGCTTATCTTTTCCAAAGGGAGCAAATCCATAATCAGGGATAGACAATACAAAGACACGTGACTGGTTTCCTCCTGCCAGCTTGATGGCAGTTTGCAGCAATTCTTCAAATTCTGGTCCATACGACTCGGCACTCTTTCCCTGGTAAAAATTATTTACACCGATCAGCAGCGATACCAGATTGAACTCTCCTTTGAGCTTCGCTTTGGAGATAGCATGTTTCAGATCATCTGTGCGCCAGCCTGTTGTGGCAATGATGAGCGGTTCATAACCGTCCACCCCGAGTTTGTTGAGTGAATCTATCAGTTGTACAGGCCAGCGGGCGTTAACCGGCACACTTTCTCCGATTGTATAGGAGTCGCCTAATGCGAGAAATCGAACTTTTTTTTCGATAACAAGTTTTTGCGCCATCGTTTGCGTTGACAATAGAAGGAGGACCGCGATAAATTTTCTCATGTGTAACCAACAATTTACAAGCCTTTTGCTGATTTACGAAAAAAACAGAGGGGTGGTTCTGCAATCCCCAGTGTTTACAAAGCGTTCCTTCAAGTTATGAGGCCGTCAGCGAGTCACGGTCGCGGCTGAGCGTCTGCTCCGAACCCAGAATAACAGAATGGTGAACAGCACAATCAAGATTATGGGAAAGGTCATCATCGTCTTAAGCGTTGCCTGACCAGCCGCTAATTCCAGAGCATCTCCCTGAAGTCCCATGGCCGCTGCTTTCTCGCCCGCGTTGTCAATCCAGCCGCCTATGATCACCTGGAAGATGGACGTGGAAAACATGCCGAAGGCACCAACGACTGACATTCCAATGGCACCGCTTAGCGGTATTTTTTCTGCCACAAATCCGATCATATTGGGCCAGAAATAACAGACACCTACAGCAAAAACAACTGCGGCCACGTAGGCCATTGCGCCTGTCTGCGTACTGAAGAGGAAGATACCAATTGTGGTGAAAATCGCAGAACCTAGCAACACACCTGTCTGATCAAACTTATGAACAAATTCTCCGCCGAAATATCTTCCGACAGCCATCAATCCGGTGATAAGTGCCAGAATAACCATAGGCTCGGCACCGCTCTTGGCCAAAACAAGTTGCGCCCATTGTGTCGGTCCGAATTCGGAAATGGCCGTAAGTGTCATACATACGCAGATGAAGATGAATAATGGGGTAGCCATTGCTTTGAGATTCGAGGTAAGAGAAGCAATTTCATGGTTTTGTGGTTTAGGAAGCGGCTGTCCATAGAACAGGTAGGCATAGATCAAAGTTGGGATCATAATTACCCATATCTGCGCTTCCCACCCTAATTCCGCCTTCGTCATCACCAGCGATATCAAACTTCCCAGGACGATTCCCCCTGGGAACCACATGTGAAATCTGTTTAGAAGGGTGTTCATAACCCTGCCACTATAGGCCGAGGCAATCATGGGGTTGCAAGCTGCCTCCGTACAACCGTTCCCGAGCCCGATGAATAATGTTGAGATCAGCAGACCAGTATATCCTGTCGCGAAAATCGTCAGGATAATGCCAAGCGTATGCGCAAAGAAGGCGAATATCATAATATTCTTGGGCCCGATGCTACCGTAGAATATGCCCCCCAGCACCATCGAAATGGGAAACCCTACAAAAAACATTGAATTGATAAATCCAAGCTGCTGGGCGGAAAGGTCAAATGTTTCAGCCAACTGCGGCAAAATACCTGCGCGGATACTGAAGGAAAAGGCGGTTGTAATGAGTGCAAAACAACTACCATAGAATAGTCTTTTCGTGCTGTGCTCAGCCATAATTTTTGTCCGGTTGAAGTGATGAAAATTTTATTTTCTATGCCGCAGTAAAACTTCTGCAATGGATTGAAAGGTAGTAAAAAAGGCGAAAACAATAATTTAAAAGCTGATCGGTTCAATAAATTTATGTACTTGTGGTCAATTGTACCATAAGTGATATCTTTGCGCAACCTTCAATCGATTGTAACTATCGAATATGAACAAATTCCTTTTGGGGTATGACGTCGGCAGCTCGTCTGTGAAGGCTTCCGTCATAGCGCTGGCAACGGGAGACGTCATTGCATCCGCGCGATCACCGTCGGAGGAGATGCCCATGACGGCAGTGCATCCCGGATGGGCTGAACAGGATCCAGGCATGTGGTGGGACCACGCAGTCAAAAGTCTGCACGCCTGCCTGAAAAAGGGAAACATTTCCGGGGAGGAAATTGCTGCGATCGGAATCTCCTACCAGATGCACGGACTGGTTTGCCTTGGCCGGCAGTCCGAGGTTTTGCGTCCGTCTATTATTTGGTGCGATAGCCGTGCCGTTGAAATCGGTAAAACTGCATTTCACGATTTGGGCGAAACATATTGCCTTCAGCATCTTCTTAATTCCCCTGGAAACTTTACTGCTTCCAAGCTCAGGTGGGTACGCGTCTTCGAACCGGCAATCTTTGACCGGATCACAAGCATCATGTTACCCGGCGACTATCTCGCAATGAAGCTTACAGGCGAAGTGGTGACTACTCCTTCAGGCCTTTCGGAAGGAAAGTTCTGGGATTACGCAGCTGGGGACGTGTCCGGCAAACTGCTGGACTACTACGGCATACCAAAAGAAAAGCTTGCTCCCCATGTACCAACCTTTTCAATTCAGGGTAAAGTCAGAAAAGATGTGGCTGCATTGTTAGGATTAAAAGAAGGAACACCCGTGAGTTACCGGGCGGGAGATCAGCCGAACAATGCCTTTTCATTAAATGTCCTGAATCCCGGCGAAACAGCCGCCACCGCGGGTACCTCAGGGGTCATTTACAGCATCACCGATAAAAACCTCTATGATCCACGATCCAGAGTAAATGCATTTATTCATGTCAATGATGTAAATCTGGCAAGAAGAAATGGTGTGTTGTTGTGTATCAACGGTACGGGCATCCTCAACAGCTGGCTGCGAAGGCAGATACAGGGCGGCGGTGCAATAAGCTATGATCAAATGAATACAATTGCAGCGCAGGCGCCGGTGGGCAGCGATGGATTATCTATTCTCCCTTTTGGAAATGGCGCGGAGCGCGTTTTGGAAGAAAAGAATATCAATGCATTAATTCATGGCCTCAACTTTAATCGCCACTCTCCCTCCCATCTTTTGCGCGCAGGACAGGAGGGAATTGTGTTTGCCTTGAAATATGGTTTTGATGTGCTGCGGGAGATGGGCCTCCCTAATCAGGTCATCCGTGCGGGCAATGCAAATATGTTCTTAAGTCCCGTGTTTCGCGAAGCTTTTGTCAATACTATCGGCGCACGCCTGGAGTTATACGATACAGACGGCGCAAAAGGCGCTGCCCTGGGCGCGGGGATAGGGGCAGGACTATATGGGTCCTTTGAAGCGGCCTTTAATGGCCTGAAAATTATTCGCGCGGAAGAGCCTCGCGCCTCCCTGCAAGAGGAGTATGCACAAGCCTACGGACACTGGAACATCATCCTTAAAAAGCAGCTCGCGCTGCAGCACTCCTGAACAACATATCACTATTATTTAAAATAAATTAACATGCAATGGCATGCACCTTGTTCATTCAAAGTCATGATAATTTGGTCTGGCCATTCCATGTGACAACTAAAAACAATTATTAACACATGAAAGCCATTATCGGTAACAAAGAATACTTTAGAGGGATCAAACCCGTTAAGTACGAAGGACCGGAGTCCGACAATCCCCTAGCATTCAAGTATTACAATCCTAAACAACGCGTTGGAAAAAAAACGATGCAGGATCACTTACGCTTTGCAATAGCTTACTGGCATACATTCTGTGGAACGGGAGGCGATCCATTTGGCCCGGGAACTAGAAACTTCCCATGGAACGAAAGTAGTGATGCCGTTCGACGCGGCTTCGACAAAATGGACGCTGCCTTCGAATTCATTACCAAAATCGGCGCGCCGTTTTATTGCTTCCATGATTACGATCTGGTGGATGAAGGCCAGACGCTGAAAGAGTCAGAGAAACGTCTGCAGATGATGGTGGAATATGCAAAGGAGAAACAAACGGTATCGGGGGTAAAACTTTTATGGGGAACTGCCAACGTGTTCTCGCATCCACGCTACATGAATGGCGCCTCAACGAATCCTGATTTTAATGTGGTCTGCTGGGCCGGAGCACAAGTAAAGAACGCACTCGATGCAACGATTGAGCTAGGCGGCGCTAACTATGTTTTCTGGGGAGGACGCGAGGGATACATGACGCTGCTCAACACGAATATGAAGCGGGAACAGGAACATCTGGCGAACTTCCTGCATATGGCGCGTGACTATGGACGGAGCAACGGCTTTAAAGGGACATTCCTGATTGAGCCAAAGCCTATGGAACCCACAAAGCACCAATATGATTTTGACTCCGCTACTGTTATCTCCTTCCTTCGTCAGTATGATCTCATGGAAGATTTCAAGTTGAACCTGGAAGTGAACCATGCAACGCTGGCACACCACACTTTTCAGCATGAGCTTCAGGTGGCGGCAGATGCAGGCGCACTCGGCAGCATTGATGCAAATCGCGGTGATTATCAGAACGGATGGGATACCGATCAGTTTCCCAATAATCTCTACGAGCTTGCTGAGTCGATGCTGGTGATTCTTGAAGCTGGCGGATTCCGGAAGGGTGGTGTGAATTTTGACGCAAAGACCAGAAGGAATTCTACAGATCTCATTGATATCTTCTATGCGCACATCGGTGGCATGGATACCTTCGCCCGCGCATTGCTCATCGCTCAGGCAATATTAGACGACGGAGAATACGCACGTATCCGCAAAGAACGATACGGCTCATTCAATTCAGGGAAGGGAAAGCAGTTCTCCAAGGGCAAGATGACTTTGCAAACCCTGCGCAAGCTGGCGCATCAGAATGGCGAACCCCGGCAGATTAGTGGTCGCCAGGAATATGTAGAGAATCTTATCAACAAATTCATCTGATAAGGATATGAAACTCTGCATCACCATTTTTTGTGTAACCTTAACCATACTTGCCTCGGGACAAGGCATCACCGCCTATGGCAACTTCAAACTTGTAGAACAGGAGATCATTTACCAAAAAATCTTCCTCGAGGATTCTGCGACAGCAGCAACGCTGGGCGAATACTACAAGACACTTGCATACCTGGGAAATGTTCAGGTGAGCGGCGACGAAATCACATTTGATATGAACGATATAACGGTGGATTACAAGAAATTTCAGTTCACGCAAGTAGGAACGCCGAATATTATACAAACAGGAAAGTATAGCGGGAAGGTTGTTGTTGGTGTAAAGGATGGTAAGTATCGCGTAACGGTAAGGGACATACATTTAACCGGAGATATTGGCTATAAGAAGATAACCGCCAAAGAGAAGCTCACCAGCTTTGCCGGAAAGAATAATGGCACGATCCTCGCGCCCGACTGGTGCCGCCCGAATATGCTGGGTCTCCTCGACCAGGCTTTCACGGATAAGCTCCGCTTCATAGCGTTAAAGAGGAAGAAGAAAGATGATGGAGATTGGTGAGCGTGGCTATCGGGATCTGTTCCGTCACGCAGCAAGCGGCAAGTTGAAATTGACATATTACTTCCCGACATTAGCGCTATGAAATGGCCATGCACCCCGTTCACCCAAACGGATGATAATTTGGTCTGACCATTCCATGTGACAACTAAAAACAATTATTAACACATGAAATCGTCATGCACTGCGTTCATCCAAAAGGATGTTAATTA
>JANNPM010000109.1:0-3895 GCA_031400145.1 Chryseolinea sp.
CTTCTTTAGAACCGCCGCCCCCAGCCATACGGCAAATGAAATTGCAGTGCAATATTCTCCACACAAGTGCTTGAAGCGAATCACCGGTATGTCAGGCAATGACGTCTCCTGTAGCGTGCTCAGCATTTCGTCACGGTCCGCGTCGCCGGCGACCCCGCTGACCAAGAGATCAATCTGCGACAACTTTACCCTATTCCTCGTCATGAAAGCATGTAGCGCGTCAGACAATTCCTGTGCCGTCGGTTTAAACTCCGTATGAAAGTCGATAATCTCACACCACGTACTGGCTACCCGCTCGCCGGTGATGACAAAAAAAGCCGAACCTTCACCCTGAATGGTGCCGGACGTCTTTGTTTCAAAAAGCTCCAGGCTGTTAATTGCCTCAGTCTTGTAATGTCCGTGTCGCAGGCCGGTTTTGTATTGTACATCCGCCGCTTCATCGTAGGCACCGATCAGCATGACAAACGAAGGCTTTTCGGTTATTTGCATCAGAGCGTCCTTAAGTGCATTTTCAAAGGCAAACCCACGGCTCACATACGTACTGTTGTAGCCAGTACACTTAAGAGATAGTGCCACCAATCCCGCCAGGGCGTTATACGTGCCCTGCATAAAATACGTAGGCGTTAGTTGCTTTTCACCACGGTCAAGGATCTCACGGAGAAATTTTTCAGTCTCTTCCAGAAACCCGTAGCCTGTTGCCGTGATTATTCCATCGGGCATCCTCACCCCCGAATCTTTCAGGCATAAAATTGACGACGTTAATCCGATGCGAAGCATGCGGCTTAGTCGCCGTAGCTGCGTCGGACTAATATAGGACTTGAAATCTGGAGTAATGCATCGCAGAACGTTTCCGTGATATCCCCTGATGTCATGGAGGAACTCGTCATTTTCATAGGTCTCCTGCGGAGTTATACTCCCTATCCCGTTAATATAATGTTTCACCTTCCGCTCCATATTCAGACCGACTCAAAAAGCAAAGATGAGGTATTGCCTCCAAACCCAAAGGAATTCGATAGAACCCGCCTCACTTCCATTCGTGTCACTTCGCTGACAGGCGTTATTGAAAGCTCGGGTATCGGCGACTTGAAATTGAGGCTTGGCCAAATAACGTTGTTTTGGATTGCCAAAATGGAATACACCGCCTCTATACTTCCTGCGGCAGCAAGTGTGTGTCCCGTGTAAGGCTTAGTAGAACTAAAGGGGGGTATATTTTTACCAAACAAACTTTTTAATCCGGTGCCTTCTGACAAATCATTGTTTTCAGTAGCCGTACCGTGGGCATTTACGTAATCAACTAACGACGATGACGTGTTGGCGATCGCGAGTGCGTTACGCATGGCCTCCCAGGCGCCTGTACCTTCCGGTGAAGAGGCAGTCTGATGAAAAGCGTCGTTCGCATTTCCATAGCCGGCCAGCACAGCCAGTGGTATTTTGCTGCTCTTTTCTACTGATGACGCTGACTCAAGCACAAGGAACGCAGCACCTTCTCCAAGATTAAGGCCATTTCGCGACTCATCAAATGGACGGCAATGCTTTGTGTCCAGGATCATGAGTGAATTGAATCCGTTGATCGTGAATTTCGAAAGGGCTTCCGACCCACCACAAATCACCCGGTCAAGCTTTCGGTTTCTGATGAGGGCTGCGCCATGCATGATTGCATTCGCAGATGATGAGCATGCAGTGCTAAGAGTACAAATGTAATTGCGAATACCAATCTCTTCGGCCATACGCTCGCAGTGTTCACCGGGATTTGCTGTATCGGTAAATTGATCAAAATCACCGTGACTGTTCAGGTCCAGGTTTTCGTGAAAGAATTGTTCGAATTCGCGAATGCCCCCGGTTGTTGTGGAGGATATTAAACCTGCCGATCGCAGATCTGATGAAGTAAGTGACGCCGAAGCAATCGCTTCCCGCAGTGCGATCAGTCCAAGCAATGTTGTTCTGGTGAAGCCGCTGTGATTGGTTTTTAATAGAGCCTTTAACTCCTGATCGTGAAGCTTTACCTCGCAGGAGGGAAGTGATTTTCTGTGAATGGTTTCCAGTATTTCAATTTCCCCGAAGCCGTGCCGTCGGTTGAGCAGTGATTGATAATTTTCTTCCGCGTTTTTTCCTATTGATGTTATAACTCCAAATCCCGTGATGAACACACGTTCACTCATGCTTGCATCCGGTTTGCATGAACATATTCAGCCATCGCTTTTATACTGTAGAAAACGGTTCGACCCTCTTTGGGATCTTTGAGCTTGATTCCATAATTGCGGTCGAGCAAAACAACTAATTCAAGTGAATCGATTGAGTCCAGTCCTAATCCCTCTCCGAAAAGCGGCGTATTCTCATCAAAATCCGGTGGAAGCATTTCTTCCAGGTTCAATTGTTTGATCAATTCCTGCTTTAGCTCCTGTGTTAATTCTTCTACGGATTGTTGCATGTTCGCGTTGTTAAGGATAGCGTTACACAACCGTTCTTGAGTTGTGTATATAGACGCTCAGCGACAGTGTCACCAGGGCAAATCCTGTTAATCTCAAGATGTTGGGCAATATCGTTCGAATAGATCCCTGGCGTAAAAATAGATCATTAAAGGATTCGAGCCCCCAACTCATAGGAGAAAATCGGCTGATGGTTTGCAAAATTTCCGGCATCACATAGATGGGCACCCATACCCCGCCAATGGCGGATAAGATAACGACGGACATTGAACCAAATGATAACGCCTGCTGTGCTGTTTTGAAATAAACAGCGATCAGTATGCCATAACCTGTAGCCGCCATAGCCACGCTGCATGCCGTTAATAAAATCAATGCAGCGCTTCCACCAAGGGCAAGCTTATTTAATCCCAGCCATGGCATGATAAAGACGCCCACGCCCACCATCATGATAAACTGCAACAGACAAACAAGAAAATAGAAAGAAAACTTCCCAGCGATGACTGGAAACTGGGATCCTGAAATCAGGCGTAGTCGTAGCATACTCCCTTCCTCCCGCTCGCTAATAAAATTTCCTGCGAGGGGGTATAGAATGAAGAACATTGCAAACATTGTCCACGCGGGAACGTTGTGTTGAACAGAGTTGGTTATCAGTCCGGCAAATTTGTTTTCAGAGGCATAACGTTCCCTGATGGCGACGACGCCCGACATATCTAACTCAGTTTTTTTACCATCGGCGTTGCCTTCGCGAAGTTGATTCTGTAATTCGTCCAATATCCAGGCCGTTTGAACATCTCCGATTATTTTCTCTATCCCGCTTGAAATGGACTGACGATAATTGGCTTTTATGATCGGGTCGACGAGAATGTTAAGTTCAACCATTGGCAGCGCAGCGGAATCGGATCTGTCCGCAGGCAAGCCAAAGTTTGTGAATACTGTTGTAATCATTTGGCGAGTCTTTCTTCGTATCACCTCGCTTGTCCGGGGTGGAATGATGATGGCTATTTTGAAATCGCCTGCATGTACAAGCGCTTTGGCCGCTGTTGAGTCATTTTTCATCACCAGGTTGACCTGGCCGGAAGCAGCGAACGCTTTTCGCATCTTGATACCCAGCGTGTCATGATCAAGGTCGACCAGCAAGACATCCATTTTTAATTCCTGATAATCACGGAATGGTGCGTCCTGCACGAGCGCCATTACTACAACGAGTGTTAACGGCATGATAAAAATCAGTGCCATGCCACCCGGATCGCGGATGAGCAAGAGAAACTCTTTGTGTAGGGTGGCAAGTATTTTCAATCTCTGATATTTTTCCCCGTCAGCTTCAGGAACAGTTGTTCCAGGTTCTGGCTTTCAGGATGATTGGACATTACAGCCTTTACCGTGCCGGTGGTAATGAGCTTGCCTTCATCTATAACGGCGACATGCGAACAAATCCTTTCCGCTTCTTCCAGCACATGCGAGGAATAAAT
>JANNPM010000090.1:0-2841 GCA_031400145.1 Chryseolinea sp.
GAGATTGGTTGACCAGCGAACCGGGCCTTCAAGGTTTACAGAAGTAATGCTTAACTCAAGTCCTTTGTTTTCCATATCGCCAATGTTGTCGGTGATACCCGCAAAACCTGTCGTTGCTGCGTAAGGTCTGTTCAGCAGGAGGTCGGTGGTCTTATTATAATAGGCATCCATGGTTGCCTGCATTCTACCACTCCAAAGCGAGATGTCCGCGCCCACATTCAGCTCGCGTGTGGTTTCCCATTTTATGTCGGGGTTGTCTACGTCGCTTGGCGTTACACCAGACGAGCCGTTGTATGTACCGGTTTCCCATGTGGCAAGGTATTGAAATGCGCCGATCCGTTCATTTCCTGTATATCCGAAGCTCGCCCGGATCTTCAGATCAGCGATTTTTTCAGCCTTGAAAAAATCTTCTTCTGAAATCCTCCATCCTGCCGACACGGCGGGAAAATATCCAAACCTATTGTTGGGACCGAAGTTGGAAGAGCCGTCTGCACGGAAGCTGAACTTGGCGAGGAAGCGGTCTTCGTATTCGTAATTTACTTCGCCCAAAGCAGAAACCAGTGCAGTAGGTGGGCTTTTCAAAGAGGACCCTGCATCGACAATACCTGCTGAAGTTATGTATGTAAAGTCATCACTTGGAAACAAGCGCCCTTCCACATAGGCAGTGGTATTATAAGTCCGGTACATTTCGCCACCCACCAGGCCTCCAAAACGATGCTTTTCACGCAAGGTTTTGGCATACGACAGCGTAACAAATGAGTTTACTGTCGAAGCTGTTGTGGCGATAAAAACGCCGTACCCCTGTCCGCCAACACTAGACAGATATCCGCCAATGGCGGTTTGTGATGATTCGTAATCGTCTTCTGTAATATTGTTGTAATCCAGACTCACCTGAGCCTTAAGCTGCAGGTCTTTCGTAAATGCATAGGTAGCATTGATTCCGCCTAAAAACTTTGCCGTTAACACGTCAAAGCGCGGGAGCAGGGCCTGCGCGACAGGATTGAAATTCGGATACTCCGCATATAGTGGCGAGCCCGGCCCGACGAGCGCACCATTTTCATCGTATGGAACATCGGACGGAAGGCTTTTTATCGCGCCGGAGTATACGCCATCTAGGAAGTTATCACCTTTAACCCGCTTGTTCAGCGTCCTTGAAATGGAAAGATTGCTGCCGATCGAAAGCTTCTCGGTTAACTTGTGATCCAGATTCATCATAACGCTCAGTCGGGTAAATTTATTATTCAGCTGAATACCCTCCTCATCACGATAAGCACCGCTGATATAGTAAGATGTGTTCTCGTTTCCGCCTGTTACCGATAATTGATATTGCTGAAGTACGGCACGGCGTAAAACTTCATCCTGCCAATCTGTGTCAACTGCGTCAGTGACGCCTGGTATGAGACCAAAGCCCACAGGGTTTTGTCCCGAATTTGTGACTGCCTCACGCTGAAGTTCCAGCAACTGGGTTGAATTAAGAAGCTCTAATTTGTGTACGGGATCAGTTAGACCCCGCTGAAGATCGAATGTGATCTTTGGCTTGGCGTTCCTCCCTCTCTTTGTTCGAATAATCACAACGCCGTTCGAGGCCCTGGAACCATATGTTGCTTTCGTAGACGCATCCTTTAATACTTCGATTGATTCAATGTCGTTTGGATTGATCAGTGCCAGCGCATTGTCTTCCTGTCCACCGTAATCACGTTCTGCAAGTGCGCCGGTTTCTACAGCGATCCCATCCACAATAAACAAGGGTCTGTTACCAGCGCTTATGGATGTGACTCCTCTGATGCGCACCGATATGCCACCCCCGGGGGTACCCGAAGACTGAGTAACCTGCACCCCTGGCGCCTGCCCTTGCAATGCCTGGTCGACGCCATTGATTGAAATGTCTTTGAAAGCGCTCGACTTTACCGAAGATACAGAACCTGTTATGTTACGCCTTTGCACTGAAGAGTATCCCATCACAACGACTTCATTCAGCTCCCTCGCCTCCTCCTGCAAGACCACGTCAAGAACAGGCTGACCTGTGAACAAAACCTCCTGCGTAATGGTACCGACAAACGAAAAGACGAGCGTAGCCCCGGCGGGAACGTCCATCGAGTAGTTTCCCGAAGCATCTGTAATCACACCTTGCGCGGTACCCTTCACTATCACATTCACTCCGGGAAGGCCAGTCGGTTCCGATGGAGACGTTACCTTACCGGTAACTGTCTGAGCCATGGCATGGAGCGTAAACGATAAGATGAATACTACAGTGAGTAAAGGTCTTATCATAGGTTCAGGTTAGACTATATTCTAAAATTAAAAATTTAACAACAAACCACAATCACTTCTTTTATGAAAGGTGACATATAAAGACTTTTAAAGGGCGCCCTTTCAAATTCTGAGAATCTGAGAAATAAAAGTTTGATGAACGAAACACGATCGTGTGCAAAGGTAACGGCCCTTCAGGCCTCCCGTTGGCCGGGGGCTCTTACACCCAGGCCTGCAGCCTTTCAGGCCTTGGCCTGGGCTCAGATGTTGTGGCCCTTCAGGCCACGTAGCATTTCGTGATGGACCGCTGAAACCGCGGCGAATGACGGGAATGATGGCATGGCCTTCACCAAGTAGGTTTGATGAACCTATCGTTGCACCGAGAACGTATCCGTGGGTCCCTGCAATTTGAACTCCTGTGATGCCGGAGGCAATGTATCCAATGAACTTAAACGCCACAAGGAGCCAGGCGTGAATGGCTGGTCGCATCGTGTGTTCCGCCTTCGTTGGACGCTACTGCGTGCCCCGGCCTGAAGGGCCGAAACATCTGAGCCCAGGGTCAGGCCTGAAAGGCCGCAGCCCTGGGAGAAA
>JANNPM010000199.1:0-7617 GCA_031400145.1 Chryseolinea sp.
CCTCAAAAAGCAATGCCTTGCGCAGCAATTTCTTATTTTCTCCTCTGCCACGTGGCAGTAAAGCCTTGGTTAGTGAATTATGCCGGAAATTGGTATCGATGATAAGCACCTTTTTACTTACGAGGCTCAATGCATAAGACAAGCTAATAATAAGAAATGTTTTTCCCGACTTAACCTGCGTGCTGGTAATAAGGAATACTTTGCCTGATGCACTCTGAATCTCATAGCGAAGCTTCCTGAGAAAATGAGAGAATACCTCATACTCGCGATTCGCTGTGCGATCGTTAAAGATTTCACGCATATTAAAATCTTTAGTTTTCAGCAAGTTTACCGACCCAATGTTCTTCAGCCCTGTTGCCTTTTCCAATCTTGAAGATACCCTGACGTTCGGATCGATAAAATTTATGAGCACGATGCCAATCAGCGTCAATAGAAAGCTTCCGGCACCCACCATACCGAGCCACAACGGAGCGTCGGTATCTTCGGGCTCATAACTAGGCTGCCCTTCAAGAATCTGTCGGATAGAGCTGCCGATAACCAAAGACTTGTTTTTGGCAGCGTTGAGCTTGTCCTGCGCGTTAATATATTCAGCTGAAGCCAGCTCCACCTCGCGATCGTAATCAGAAGTACTGGACTGCTTCGAGGAATTGTTGGATACGGCTGAACGAAGATTTCTCAGAGCAAGGTCAATGTTAGCAACTTCAGCCTGGGCAATTTCCAGCTTAAGTTTGATTTCGTCGCGCTCCTTTTGAAGATTTTTAAGCTCTTCCTCATTCGTCTTGTTTTCGTTAACAGCCTCAATCCTGCTGTTTTCCATTTGAAGATCTTCACGAAGTTGCGCTATGCGGGACTTGTTGGCTACAGGATCGGCGTCGTTAAGTTCCCGGATCTTTTGCTGAAGGTCCACAATGCGTTGATTCACCACCTGGATTTCATCCTTGTTAAGTTTGCCAAGGCTCTTCTTCCTTTGCTCAATCACATCATCCAATGAACTCAACGAGATCTTGCTGGCGCTGACCTCCGATGCCTGACGCTCACGCTTAAGTTCGTATTCGGTAATCAGCGCGTATTTGGATTTATTTTCTGAATCCTGGTTGAAAATATTGTTGGCCGTTTTATAGTCGTTGAGGGCCTTGGTCTTTTCATCCAGCAAAGCCTTTTTAGTCTTTACAACATTTTCGAGAAAATCCAAGGACTCTGAGGAGCGATCGGTCTTAAGCGTCTTATTATATCTGATGAATTCCTGGCAAACGGCGTTGACAGTGAGCGCAGAAAGGAACGGATCTTCCGACCCGAATTCTATGACAATGAAATCCGAGGCTGCCAACCGGCGGATTTTCAGGTCTTTGGCAAGCGCCTCGTGATCATAACCATAGCCCTTCAAGATGCGATACAGGAGCTGATCATTAGGATCAAACAAATTGAGGCTCTTGAATTTCTCCAGGCGTTCCTGAAACATTGTTTTTGACTTAAGGATCTCATCGTCGTCCAGGGTACCCTCCCCTTTTTTAGCATTAAAATCTCTGAAGGGCTGCTCCGACTCAAGATCGCGAAGGACAAGTCTGTAGGATACCAGCGTCAGTACTGGCACCGAGTTCATCGTCTCAATGATGTTGTTGAAATTCGTATTAACATCAAAAGGAGTTGTTGGACTCTCATTAAGTTTTACGGCATCGTCGGTTGTGAACCCGGTTGCCAACTGTGCTGAAGACTTAAATTTCTTGTCCATCGTGGATACGAAATAATACGCTGCCAGCACCGAAAGCAAAGGTATACTGATAAGCAAAACCCACTTGGTATTAAATATCTTCATGCTTGAAAAAATCCCATTTTAAGGATGCCTAACGTAATTAAAATAGAAGCTTCGTTTGATGTTTGCCGAACGCCAAGGGCTTTGACGATTGCCAGCCCTTTTTTACCCGGAAACTGTTATTTATAAAATCTTATCCTCACCATTTCTTTGCTTTGAACGGTACTTTCTGATTGCTCTGTACTAAATATAATGCGATTACCTTCTATCCCAGCCTGCTTCAAAAAGTCCAGGATATTCAGCAACCTCGTCTGGTATGTTTCCAGCGGTTTGTCAGCCGGTTTCATTGCAATGATGTTTAGTTTGACCTCTCTTTTAGATACCAGACTATTCTTAATCTTCACTAAATTCTGTTTCTGATAATCATTTAATTCGCTGGCACCGGCATCAAAGTACAACAACGGTTGAAGTACGACGCCGGTTAGTCTTTGGATCTCTTCATCCGTCAAATAGTTTCGGCGATCCAGATCCAGCAATGACTGCTTTTCCGAGACGGATACCTTAAACAAGTCCATTTGTTTAAACCGGTTGCTTGCAAAGTACGCGACAGAATCGCCATAGATGGCAAAGTAGGCATCCAACGATTTTGAGTTCACCTGCTCGCCCAGATTCTTGGGAGCCGACCAAATTTCCCAGGAGTCATAAAGCCTGTCGCTGTAGAATATATCCCCATTACCCATCCCGGGGTGACCGCTGCTGGCAAAATAAAGTCTCCTTTTATTCGGCGAAAGGAACGGAGACATCTCAAAACCCGAGGAATTGAGGGTAGAACCCATGTTTTTTGGTTTCGTCCAGTTACCCCGGTCATCCTTTAAACAAATGTATAAATCCTCCCTGCCACGACTATCAGGACCATTCATGGAAATGATCATTACCATCTGGTCCGAAGAAACATAGGCACCCAGGTATTCGTCAGGTTCCAGGCCGGCGACCGGAAGCAGCTTTGGCCTTCCCCATGAATCGTCTTGCTTATTGGACGCGTACACGCCCTCAGGACGTTTCGACGACGACGTTCGAAGCATGTATAAGACATCTCCGCGCTCACCAACGCCAACGGCTGCGCTATTGCCTCGGTCATTAAGCGTTTTATCGTTGCTTGCCTTTCCCCATTCCCGTCCGCCCCCCTCGATACGGCTCGCCCAAATGTCACTACCCGTGTATTTTCCTCCTCTATTCTGATCGCAGAAGGACCTTGTAAAATAAAGCCACTTTCCGTCGGGGGACATTATAGGAAGCAACTCATCGCAATCGGAGTTCACGTTAGCGGAGATTTTCTCAGCAACACCAAAATCCCATTCTTGCGCAAGCGCCATAGCCGGAAGAATACCGAACATAAAAAGAAGTGCTCTTACCATGTTGCCGGGCTGAGTCGTTTGAAATTATTCAAGCGAACAGCAAGTACTAGTTCATGACTACCGTCACTAAACTGCTGCATACCACCCGTTGATACCTCATAAGAATATGAGGCGCCAAGTAGTTCATTTAGGTTAAAGCCGATAAGGCCAACCAGATTTTTCGTATCGCGGTATGTTACACCCAACCACAGCTTCTGTTCGATATACATTTTCACATTGTAATCGATGGTAAATCGATTGTCCATTTGCCAAAGTGCTAAAATACTTGGTCGCAGATTCAACGCGGGCGTCAGGAGAAATCCATAACCCGTCATAACAGAGCCCCTGTAAAACGTCCTGTCTACTGTAACTTCCGAGCTCTTTAACGATTCATACAAAACGGGGAAATACGCCAGGCCCAGGTAAAAATTCTCTGAATAAATGAGCGCTCCTGCCCTGATATTCAGTTCTGTATGGTTCGAACCGTTATCCCTAAGGTTTTGCCAAAAAGGATCAGGATTTGTATTGAACTCGTACTCCAGCTTATTAAGGTCAATCCGGGTGTTGTCAATCATAGCGCCTACCCCACCTGAAAGGCGAAGGTTATTTGTCAAGGGATAGTGGAAAGCATAATTTATGCCACCTCCGATACGATTAGTGGGAGCAAGCGATTCACTGAAGACATTGAACCCCAAACCGTGAATTACTTTTTTTATTACGGGAATATCATCTTTTTTCCTCCGTGTCATTGCACTGGTCGTTCGAAGCGCATGAAGATTCAGATCAAGAGGCTCTTTGACTCGGAAGTTATATGCTATGTTGATGAACTTGGGAGCACTGCTTCCAAAACCTGTCCACTGATATCGGTAGCTAACCTTGAGGTCGCGGAACCCTTCAATACCGGAAAAGGCCGGATTCAAAAGGGGTGCAACCTGAAAGGATTGATTGCTGTTAGGCACATATTGTGCTAACACCGGATGAGCCGCAAGGCATACCATAAAAGCAATGCGTAAAGCTCTGGCCATTCTCTATCTTAAAAGTGTCACGGTTCCTTTATACCGAACCCTGTTGTAATTCAAATCAATTGTATAAAAATATGTATCTGCCGGAAGAAGACTTCCATTATAAACACCATCCCAGGGCGTATTAAGTCCGGTAGTTTTATACAATAAAAGTCCATGCTTGTTGAACACTTTAATTTCGGCTTCGCTGGCCACAATGGTACCGTTGGTTGAAGTGATATCCCAGGTCCGGTTTACGTCATCCCCTTCGTTAGGAGAAAATGCAGAGGGGATATTGAGATCATTGAACGTATATATAAGTGTAATAATCCTTGATTTCGGCAAGCTTTCGCTTAACCCATCGCTCAAGGTTATCTCCACACTCCTGGTATCCAGCAGCAGTTCACGCGCATCGACGTACTGGTACGTAACTGAGCGAATTGCGCTATCGTATTCAGTGGCGGTCGCAGATCCTCGGAGCTGGAGAATTCCGGCGGCGGCGTCAAATGTACCTGTAATTTTGCTTGTGTTATCAAACATTAACCCATCGTTTAGCGGCCTGTATTTATACTCGCCAATTCGTTTGAACTCAATTTGGGCACCCAACACCTCGTCGCCATCGGGATCATAGCAATCGAAAAGTCGTGTAAGCCATGCCTCGTCCTCACTGCCGAGTTCATATTTCAAAGTATCTGATGATTCATCCTCAATTACAGAAATTACGGGCGGATCATTCACGGGCGTAATTGTGAGATACGCCTTTGCCGTTTCGTCCGCGTAAAGCAAAAATCCGTCCGCGCCGTTCCATTCCAATGAATCTTTGCCGAAGTAATCTTTGTAGGGCGTGTATATCATCGTTTGGATATCAGATACTGAAAATTTGTCATTTACTTGTATGACCGCACCGGCGCTGGTCGTTAATTGTCCATTCACGGGCAATGAAGTAATCAATAACTCTGCCAGCGAGTTGCCATCACCGTCGCTGAAGCCACCGGCAAAATCTGAAGTCTTCAGGGCGAGGGAATTGTCTTCCGTTAACGTCAGGTTAACTTCACTAACTACCGGCTTCGAATTAATAGAGATGGTGAAGCCACCGTTTACAAGTTCACCGGAAGCATCATTAGCAAATAGCTCAACCGTTACCTCTCCTCCGGGCGTGCCCATTGGCGGCGTTCCACTGAGCGTTGCTTTACCATTGCTACCCTGTGTAAGGGTCATCCACGCCGGAATGATGGGCGCCGTGATGGTAATGTCCTCCATATCATAATCTATTACCTCGATATTATAAAGGTAATTGATGCCCGGTTCTGCTATCTCAGATGGAATTGACACAAATTGGGGCAAATCGTTCACAGGCGAAATAACAAGCGCATAAGTTCGTGTAAAGAAATTGACGTTAGGCGGTGGCGACGATGTTCCATCATCTTGTAACCTGATAGTAACATTTGTGGTTCCTGATGCATTCGGCACTGGCTTAATGCGCAGCGTTACCGAAGACTGTCCCTGTGAGTAATCATCAACCTCAAAAATCTCAAGCAGTGGATTATCCAGGCTTTCTATGAAACTTAAAAGTTGTCCCGTCTCCAGGTTACCAGGCGAGATTTGGCTGATAGTAAGCTGCTGCAAAGGCCCATCCTCACTCATTTCAGGAATGTTCGCAAGCGTAAACTTCGGTGCATCATTTACGCTGGTAACGGTTATAGAAAAAGTCCCGACCACCTCCACCGCATTAGCGTCAAAATCCAGAAGTTTCACCGTAACATTGGCCACACCGGAAAGGTCTGCCGCCGGCTCGAATACAAACGAGGCCGTACTTGCCGGGCTGGTGTACGTCAGCGTCGTAGTGGAGGTTGGAAGGAGGGCGGTGTTGTCTGAGACGTAGGATATTGAAAGCGATTGCGTCGTCTCAAGTGGCCCGGCACTAATACCAGTTATGGTGATCGTCTGTTGGCCTGCATCCTCGAGCACTGTAACATTGTTGATAGCATTAAACGAAGGAGGGTCATTTACAGGTTGAACGGTTACCTGCAATGGAAAAGTATTACTGTTGGCTTCTCCGTCGAAAATTAGGACATTAACGCTAAGCGTTCCGAAGAAGTCATCGGTGGGGGTAATGGTATTACCACTCACTGAATAGTTCGTTCCAGGCAGGACTGTTAGAATTCGTCCTGCGTCCGGAGTATCAGGGTCTTCAACAATAATATCAGCCTTCGTAATTTCGCGCGATCCGTCCTCGGGCATGGTTACGGCGTTTTGCCCTGTGATGACCGGTATATCAGCGTCATCGGTAATAGTTATATTCAATGCATAAGTCGGGCTGCTTGCCGACCCGTCGCTTACCCTGATATTCACCATCAAATTGCCTACAAAGTCAAGGCTGGGAGTTATCGTGGTCCCAACAAAAGTGTAGTCGGTGCCGGGCAATACAGTCAAAGAGAAACCGGTCGGGAAAACATTGTCGACATCAGCTACCGTGAGGTCCGTTAGCGCGATCGCTATTGGAGTGTCTTCTACCACGCTCAAGCTCACCTGACCAGTGATTGTTGGGGGATCGTTAACAGGCAAAACATTTATCAAGGCATCGAATGGCGCGCTGTTCACTATTCCGTCGCTCACTGTTACCGGTACGGTTAGGGTGGTTGCTACATCAGTTTTTGGCGTTATTGTATTTCCGGCTACCGTGTAAAGTGCATCCGCTGCGGCAGGCAGCACCGTTAAAGAATAAGACGTTGGCTCGGGATCAGTTACTGTGAAACTGCCGCTCGTCAGCGTCACTGCAGTCTCCTCATTTGTGCTCAAAGGTGATTGACCAGTAATAACCGGCGGATCATTTACCGGTATCACGGTAACGATAGCCGGAAACGGGGAGCTATCGACGCTCCCGTCATTGACCTTTACACTGACAGTGATAGCGCCATTATAATTTGGTGCCGGGGTAACCGTTGTTCCCGAGAAAGTATAGTTAGTTCCACTAAGGATAATCAACGTGAAGTCAGCGGGGTAATTACTATCCGCATCTGTTACGTTAAGATTATCCAGCGAGATGGACAATACTTCATCCTCATTCACTGTTAATGGATTCGAAGAGGAGATCACTGGCACGTCGTTCGTAGAATTTACTGTTACCGTCACAACGCCCGGGTTGAAACCGGTGCCATCACCAATTAAAACATTCACTGATAACGTTCCGGAAAACGCTTGCACGGGTGTGATCGTGGCGAGTCCTGTGATCGTATAGTTTGTTCCACCTGTCACAAAAAGTGTCAACTCTGAGGGAAGATTATCGGGGTCAAATACTGTCAACTGGGTGAGCGAAATTGCCACAGCCTGCGCTTCATCTACTGAAATCCCCTCCTGCGCTGTAATCTGGGGAAGGTCATTTACCGGTATTACATCGATTGAAAAGGACTGCGAGGTGACATTCACGTTATCAGAGACGACCAACGTAATTACAGCTGAACCAGTTTGATTT
>JANNPM010000216.1:0-4836 GCA_031400145.1 Chryseolinea sp.
GAGCGTTCCTTCAAAGCCTCAATGGCTACCTGGGCCTTAAAGGCTGAACTGAATTTTCTTCTACTCTTTTTCATATTTGTAACACATAGTTAGTTTAAAATTTTAACTTAACATGTGGTCCGAATTTTGGGGAGTATTATAGAGAGCTCTGTGTTAGACGACACGGATAAAATAATATTTGCGACCGCCGGGAATGTTGCACAGCTGTAATTCAACTTATTTTTTTCAAAGTTGTCCCCAGAAGGACTGGGAAAATCTCCAGCGTCGTATATTGGAATCTTAGAGGGAAAGTCGCCGACAAAAACAATCTAGATCCCATTCCTTACTTGTCTCGCCAAGAGGGTAAGGAAGTCCTCCGCCAAATTGTCCGCTTCGTGTATTAAGGCGGCTCTTAATCGATGTGACGGATTGAGGGTGACCGGGGTAAGTTCACGATTCCGTGTAGGAATGGAAATACTGTTCGGATGGGCATCATCTTCTGCGTATCACTAAAGAAGTGCTTTGAGAAAAGGACGCCGCGATTGCAGCATGTGTTAACTTTTGGGTAGGATCAATCTTATCAAGAAGCCAGCTACAATATTTAATGATCCCGATGAAATGTTCTTTCACGTCTTCTTGGATAGCGACATTTCCAAAGCGAGTTTCGCGTAACGTTACTCGAAATATAACACCACCCTGAGGAGTCAGTTTGATTACTCTCGAACGGGCGTCCTGTTGCAACGTCAAACTATCTTCTTCAAGGCCCCAAGTACTTCCGGCCGCATGCGAAAATATCTTTTGGTCTCCGAAAAGAGCCTCTTTTAAGAGACTTTCGGCAAGAACCTCTTTTTCTATTTCAGAGGGTCGTAAAATCTGTTGCAAAGGACCACCAACAATCGAAATAAGGAAAGATAGTTTTCCGGACCTTTGACCGCGCTCCTGAATCAGAGACTCTACTGCTATCTGATGAAGCTGATTGGGGTCAAGCGGACCTTTAACATTCGACAACTGCCATTCGTGAATAGCCAGTGTGACTTCTCGTTTTAACGATTCCGCATCGTCGAAAGCGCTACGAAACAACCCACCCTGCCAGTCTTGAACCTCATTTATGAATTTTTTCTGGGCATCATCAGCATCAATGTTTTTTTGAACAAACGCAATGATAGGGCGGGAACCCTTTAGCATCGTTATATTCCTCATGAGTCGCCGAGAACCCTGACAATTGTTTGCTACCGTAGGGGGCACCCAGGATTAAGATCATAAGCCCGGATTGACGTAATCCGTCTAAGCACGCTACTTGTGGCGACTTGGGACTCGCACTGAAATTTTCAGCCATGACACCTTCATGCCGCCGTTGTTCAACAGCCTCTTTGGCTGCTCTCCGATATTCTTCCATTCCCGCAATTAGCGAACTAATGAATACTTTCATAACATGACGAATTGTTTGTTAAAGATAGGGCGACGAGACAAAGGTTGAAAATGAAATTGAAAAACTCGACGAAGAATAGGCAACTAAAAAAGCCGTGGTCAAGACCGCAATTTTGGGTTCCCATAATTACCATAATTGGTCCGGTAGTGCTGTTTTATTAACATCTGGTTTATGGGTGGAAAGAGGTTATATCAAAGTAAGTATAACGGGTGATACCGGAACAATTGTGGAAGAATTCAAATGGAGAACGGTCGCTTCGTTAGTTATAGTGATTCGGGTGCATACCTAAAGAAAAACTAACGCCGTGAATTTACCTACTCACGTTTTCGTTTTAAAAAGTTCTCGGTGGCATCGATAGGCTTTTCATAGTTTTGCCACTTTATCATTCTCGGCAAACCTCATTAAATTTTGAAATGGTTGGTTACAAGTTCTTCGGTGATCCACGTTGACTTGTTCATCACCCTCCTGGTGACACTGATCGAAATAGACGTATGTACTTTTGGAGATCGTGGAACCTCCCTCACGTCAACCAATTACCACCTACGGCTTTGCTGGTGGGATGAACCGAGAAATAGCGAGAAAGCAATTCTTTTTTTAATGTTTCAATTAGTTTAGAATTACCTGTCCTTATGATTCTCTATTTGTCTGGGGTTCGGTATTTATCATACCTACTTATGTTAGCTACTCATTTCGCAACGATTTTATAGGATTAGCTACTGCTGCCTTCACGCACTGAAAGCTCACCGTGATCAGCGTTATCCCTATTGCTATTAACGACGCCGACACAAATATACCCGTACTTATCTCCGTCCGGTAAGCAAAACCCTCGAGCCAACGATTCATCAAGTACCAAGCAAGTGGTATTGAAATAGCAATTGCCAGGATTACCAGCTTCAGGTAATCCATAGAAAGAAGCTGACTGATACTTAGAACACTCGCGCCTAATACTTTTCGTATTCCTATTTCTTTGGTGCGTTGTTGCGCCGTAAAAGACGATAGTCCCAGCAGACCAAGACATGCTATCAAAATACCCACAAGCATGAAATAAGAAAACAGCGTCTGAAATTTTTGTTCGTTTGAATACAGTTTGGTGATCTGTTCGTTTTGAAAACTAAATTCAAACGGTCGATCATCACCTAAATTTTGCCAAACTTCTTCAATCCCCGCCATTGTAGTTGAGATATTCTCATTCTCTACTTTCACAAATAAAGTGTTTACCGCAGATTCATTAATGACGAAGCCAAATGGTTTTATTGGGTCATGAAAGGAAGTAAAATGAAAATTTTCTATCACTCCAATAATTGTAGCATAAACGGGATTGCCTTCATTATCGGTTGCATATATTATCCGGGCACCAATTATTGGTTCTTTGATATTCAGCTGCTTTAAAGCTGCTTCATTAATTACTACGGCAGAAGTGTCGGTGGCGTGCTCCATTGAAAAACAACGACCTTGCTTTAGAGAAACTCCCATTACGTTCAGAAAGTCAAAATCCGTTTGTAGAAAATTAAGAAGCATCTCGTCTTCTTGCCCGTCGGCTCTAACAGAGGTCGTCCAATTTAGTCCTCCCAATATTCCATCGGCGCCACCCACATTCACTACTCCATCAATTTTTTTAATCTCGTCGACGATCGCACGCCGATTAGAGAGGCCACGAGCATTGTTTAGAATTAAGATGTCATCTTTATTAAATCCTAGGTTCTTGGAACGAATGAAGTCAATTTGACCTGAGATTACCATAGTTCCTATAATCAAGGAGGTGGAAACGACGAACTGGAATGTCACCAATGATTTGCGCAGCGCCGTGGTAGTGCTGGTCGAAGAAAGTGTGCCTTTCAGGATTTCAACGGGTCGGAGGGAAGAAAGATAAAAAGCAGGATAAATACCAGCTAGAAGTCCGATCAGTAAACCAACACCCAAAACTGTTAACAATACAGGTTTAAATTGTTGAGAGAAGAAACTAAGTTTTGTTCCAAATAAATTAACTAAGGATGGAAGGAAAGCTTCGGCTAAGGAGATGGAGATCAGAGTGGCAAAGCAAGTAAGAAGCACTGATTCTAATAAGAACTGGCGTACCAATAGGCCGCTTTGAGCTCCTGAAACTTTTCGAATACCAACCTCCTTAAAGCGTCTTGTTGATTGAGCTGTGACCAAATTTACATAATTGATCGCTGCGAGAAAAATAATAAACACCGCAATGGCAGAAAGTATTTTCAGGTATGAATCATCACCGTTGGTTCTGAGTTCCCATTTCAAATTGGATTTTAGATGAATGTCCGTGAGCTTTTGGGCGTAATATCTGTTGTTATTTTCCGGATCGTATTTTTTGAATAGTGGCTGGAGCTTTGAGATGAACACCGATGGTTCTGTCTCAGATTTCAATCTCGCATATGTATAGAAGTTGTAGAAACCCCAATCAGTGTCCAATCCCTCGTATCCAAATGAACGAATGGAGATAAGAAAATCGAATGAAAAATGTGCGTTTTCGGGAACATCTTTGAGAACACCTGTAACATGAAGATCTTTACCGTTAGGACCTAGATCAATTTTGATTGTTTTGCCTATCGGGTCCTGATCTTTAAAAAGTCGGAGGGCTGCTGACTCTGTCAGCAATATGAAGTCAGGGTTCGAGAGTGAGTTCTTGCTGTCCCCTTTTAAAAATGGAAAGGAGAAAACATCAAAGAAACTGCTGTCGATGCGCACCAGATTTTCTTCGTACAGCTTGGTGTCACCAACTTGCAATAAGTATTTTCTGCCCCAATTTGGAAATAAACGAGTCGCACTCGCTACTTCTGGTAAATCCCTCCAAAGTGCGGGTGCCATTGCTGGGGGTGTTGTAGCATCAGGAATAATACTACCATCATCGTTTACAAAGTCTTTTACCACACGATATACTTCATTAGGGTCTTTATGAAACCTATCGAAGCTAAGCTCATGATAAACAAACAATGAAATAATCGAAAAGCAAATCAGTCCAACAGATAAACTAGTTATTTTAACCAGTGTTGAGGTCCTGTCGCGGAGCATGCTTCGAAGAGCGACCGTTATGTAGTTTCTTAACATGGGTCTAAACTTTAGCGAGTAACTTGAATACGAACATTGCTGCACGAATTACAAATATGTTACCAATTCACTTTCTTACTCGATATCTTTATAATCATGGTTTATTTCAACATCTCGCTGTAAAAATCATGTCAACATCGGACACAGCCGTTCACAATCGGGCGCTCTAAGAATAAATTGATTCTTGCCTTCGATCGGTTGGATAACGAATTGAAATTTTGAACGTTCATGTAACGTTAAATTCTTTTTTGGTTGAGTCATATGTAAATAACTTGCGCCGATCAGCAAAAACGACATAAATTTTGCGTCATGTTAAACGCGCAAAGCGGAACGGCAAAAATCCAATCGTAGTTAGCAACAGGTCG
>JANNPM010000241.1:0-6158 GCA_031400145.1 Chryseolinea sp.
GTTTATCCCGGTTCGATTGTGTCCGTCAGCACCATTCTTACGGACATTGAAGACAATAGCGTAGTAAAGGTCGATTTCTCATTACCCGAGAAGTATACCAGTCTGATCAAGCCTGGCAGTAAGCATCGGTTTACAATTGCATCCGACGATAAAACTTACAGCACGACCGTTATTGCCACAGCGGCAAGTGTCAACGAAAGCACCCGCACGCTCCAGGTCAGGGCCACTACCAGGAATGACGATGGAAGGCTCCTGCCCGGGCAAAGTGCCCGGCTTACACTTGCGCTTATGTCTACTGGTGATGCAATTACAGTTCCTTCCAACGTGTTGATGCCCACGTCTCAGGGGTATAGCGTTTACGTTTCCAGGAACAATAAAGTACAGGCGATACCTGTCGAAACGGGCCTTCGTGGGTCCGGCAGCGTTCAGATAACAAATGGCCTACATGAGGGAGATACCATCATTGCAAGCAACCTGCTGCGACTTGGCCCGGGGTCTCCTATTCAATTCGTAACGCTGAAGTAAAGCAGCCAACAGGATCTAAATCAATCTTACCGTAATCTTCACACCACAGTTTTTATGAGTGCCATTTCACAAGTCAGTATATCCCGTCCGGTACTCGCCGGAGTTATGTCAGTTTTACTCATCCTTTTCGGAATTGTAGGTTATACTTTTCTTGGGACGCGTGAGTATCCAGTAACGGAGTCACCTACCGTATCAGTCACCACGGTATATCCGGGCGCCAGTGCTGATATCATAGCATCTCAAGTAACAAAGCCACTGGAAGAAGCGATCGCCGAAGCGAATGGCATTCGTGCCTTGTCTTCGGTTTCCAGAGAGCAGGTTAGCATCATCACGGTGGAGTTCAATCTCGACGCAGATCTTGAAGCAGCCGCAAACGACGTCCGCGATAAGGTTTCAAAATCACGTTCTCAACTTCCGGCCGACATAGAACCTACAATCGTAGAGAAAATGGGCCCTCCGGACATTCTCGTATTTCTCACGGTTCAAAGCGATACACGCAGTCTGGAGGATATCACAGATTTTGTCAACATAAATATTAAGGAACGACTTCAGTCAATACCCGGCGTCCGGTTGGTGGATACCTATGCAGGGAGGAAAAGGGCGATGAGGCTTCGTATGGATCCCGTTAAACTCGCTACGTACGGCCTTACGCCCGCGGATATCCAAGCTGCATTGCAACGCGAGAATGTTGATTTGCCAAGCGGTAGGATAGAGGGTCAAAATACTGAGGTAACATTACGCACCAACGGCAGACTTGTAACCGAGAGCGATTTTAACGACATGATCATCCTCGAAAAGGATGGCGCGATCGTGCGATTCAAAGACATTGGCAGTGCCATCATGTCTTCACAAAACGAGCGGACGGCCATGATCGTTGGGGAAGGAAACTCTGCACGTTACGGCGTAGGTACGGGCGTACAGCCTCAACGTGGCGCTAACTCATTGGCTATTGTGGACGAGTTCAAGAAGCGATTTGATGAGATTGTTAAAACAGCGCCCAAGGATTATGTGATCGGGCTGGGTAAAGATTTTACCGTACCTGTTCGCAATTCATTATCAGAAGTAGAGGAAACGCTTTTCCTTGCTTTTGGATTGGTATCACTCATCATTTTTATTTTTCTGCGTGACTGGCGAAGTACCCTGATTCCTCTTGTTGCCATCCCTGTTTCGATAATATCAGCTTTCTTTATTATGTACCTCGGCGATTTCTCCATCAACGTGCTAACGCTTCTTGGATTGGTGCTTGCCATCGGTCTGGTGGTTGACGATGCGATTGTCGTATTGGAAAATATCTACAGTAAAATCGAGAAAGGTATGCCACCACTGGAAGCCGCTCGTAAGGGGTCGGATGAAATATACTTTGCCGTTATCTCCACTACCATCACACTGGCGGCCGTTTTCCTTCCGATCCTTTTCCTCGGAGGCATCACAGGGCAGTTGTTCAAGGAATTTGCTATCGTCGTGGCAGGCTCGGTGCTGATATCGGCGTTTGTGGCACTGACGCTTTCGCCTATGATGAGCGCCTATCTGCTAAAGGCCGATGCTTCGAACGGATGGCTTTACCGAAAGACCGAACCATGGTTTGTAGCATTAAACAATGCATATGAAAGATCGCTTGCGCTCTTTTTCAGACAACGCTGGCTGGGCTTTGTCTTATTGATTTTGTCGTTCGGCCTTGCGTGGCTTTTAATCCCGGCACTGCCATCAGAACTTGCTCCATTGGAAGATCGGTCGATGATCGGTCTCGCCGTGATTGCACCGGAAGGAACCTCTTATGAAAGCATGGAGGAAACCATGAAGGAGATTAACAGGTATGTCTCTGATTCCATACCGGATCTCAACGGTAATCGTACCTATGCGGGTATTGCGGCATCAGTTGGAGGGCTCGTGCAACCAGTAAACGGCGGTTTTCAATGGATCTTTTTGGAAGATCCGAAGGACCGCAAGAGCGGAATGACCCAGCAACAAGTTTATGAAAAACTGGTAGCGGCATCGCAGAAGTTCAGGGACGTGATCATCGTTCCGATACAGATACCGACGATCGGCGGCTTCTCCAGCTCACAACCGCTGCAATATGTTATTCAGGCACCAGATCTGCCAGGTCTGATTGATAAGATGCCCACGATTATGGGAAAGGTAATGCAAAGTCCGAAGCTGAGCTTCCAGGATCCGGATTTCAAGATCAACCGGCCTGAAATCGGGATAACCATCGATCGTCAGAAGGCAGCACAGTCGGGAATCTCCACGCAGGAAATAGGGCGTACGTTGCAGCTCGCGCTGAGCGGACGCAGGTACGGATATTTCATCTTCAACGACCGCCAGTATGAGGTCATTGGTCAACTGGACAGAAAAGAGCGTTCGGCGCCGGCGGATCTGAGGTCCTTGTTTTTGAAAGCGGGAAATGGTGAAATGATATCGCTGGACAACCTTGTTACGATGAAAGAGTCGGTGAGTCCGCCCGCGATCTACCGTTATAACCAGTCTTACAGCGCGACGATCTCAGCCACACCCGCACCGGGCGTAAGTCTCGGAGAGGCCATTGCAGAAATGGATGCAATTGCCAAGAGCGTTTTACCTGCCGGATTCAACACAGCGCTGGCGGGACAGAGCCGCGATTATTCTGAAAGCAGCGCAAGCTTGATATTTGCCTTTATCTTCGCCATTATTCTCATCTATCTTGTGCTTGCAGCACAATTCGAAAGCCTGATTGACCCGTTTATTATTCTTCTCACCGTTCCCATGGCGCTTACAGGCGCGCTGCTAAGCTTGTGGATCACGGGCCAGTCTATAAATGTGTTCAGCCAGATCGGCATTATCATGCTTATCGGTTTAATTACCAAGAACGGTATCTTGATTGTCGAGTTTGCCAACCAGAGAAAGGAAGCGGGATTATCTGTGAGAGAAGCAGTAATAGCCGCTGCATCTTCGCGGTTCCGGCCCATTCTGATGACTACCCTGGCCATGATATTTGGAACATTGCCAATAGCCTTATCGTTGGGAACATCATCCGGCAGCCGTACGTCACTGGGAATAGCTGTGGTTGGGGGCCTGATCTTCGCCGGACTGCTGACGCTATTCGTGATACCAGCCGTCTATTCTTATTTCTCAAGGGCGCATGTTCCCCGTCAGGATCCCGCCTCCGGTGGTGCGCACAATACTTCCGTCGTCAGGACCTCCGGGATATAACCTTCGCCCCATAATACCAATTTAAGAAACAGACCATCCACAATCAATGAAAACAAAATTTAAGCATATAGCCCTGACCTTTCTGCTGATATGGCAGTCCGGATCAGCAATAAGTCAGCAGGCTTTGAGTTTACAGCAAGCTATACAGCTTGCCAGTGACAATAATCGGGAACTTCAGTCCACGGGGCTTGAGGTTGAAAAATCAAGGCAGGCGCAGGTGATTGCGAGAAGTGCCTTTTTACCTTCGGTCCAGGCGTCGGCCCAGATCAATCATTTTTTTCAACTTACGCCATTCTTTGGTTTCGGCGAAGCATCAACAGGTGATAAGGTACCGTATGGGAGATTCGGTGGCGAAGACCAGTTAAACACCTACATCTCTGCCATTCAGCCCATATACAATGCTCAGGCTTTTCCAGGATTGAAGCGCGCAGGTTTGCAAATTGAGGAGTCTCGGTTAGAAGCTGCTGCGAAACGATCCGAAACCCTTTACATCGTGAAGCAGACATATCTGCAGACCCTTGTCTTTAATGAGCAGATCAAACTGCAGCTGGAGAATGTGAAGCGGAATCAACGTGTTCTCCAGGATTCCAAATCGTTGTTCTTACAGGGCAAGGGGCTACGGGTTGACACCTTGCGGGCATACACAGCAGTAAAGAATCTTGAACCTGATTTAATGAAGCTTAATTTCGCTTTGGAAACAAGCAAACTTAACCTCAAGGCGCTGCTAGGGATTGATTCGCTAAAGTCGATCGTGCTCACCGACTCTCTTTTCATTGTGGATAACGGCCCGATTCCGGGAGAAGCGGAAGTCTATCTTGCGGCTAAGGATAACAATCCTGCCTACCGGCTACTCGATTTGCAACAACAGCTTAGCCAGCAGGATGTGAATGTGGCCGCTGCTGCGCGTATGCCATCCGTTACAGCGGTTGCGCAATATGAGGTGCAGTCGCAGGCGAACGGCTTCGACTATGGCAATGCAGATTACCCTTCATCGTCATTTGTGGGGCTTCAAGTTTCATTGCCCTTGTTTACCGGCTTCAGCAACAATGCGAAGGTAAGGCAGGCGACTTTGTCCAAGAGCCAAGCCGCTTTGCGCGCAGATTATGCCTATGATCAGTTGCGCGCTGCTGTTCAACGTACTGTTTCCAGCATTGATGAATCACAAGCGAGACTCGAGACTACTGCGTCTGTGGCCGAGACAGCACGATTGAGCTATAAAATCATTGAGTATCGATACAAGCGGGGTGTTTCATCACGGCTTGAATTGTCTGACGCGTCGCTGGAACTTTCCGCTGCACAATCCAATTTCCTTGAAGCGGTATACGATTACCTTATTTCGCGTATTTCGCTTGAGCATCTGATGGGAATCAGTGAAAAGTGAAAGTGCAGAGGCTATTCTCACGAGATTCGTGCGTTTATTTTTCCTGGAATTTGACGCCTACATTGTGTTAATTTGTGTTGGAGAATGTTATGAACGTACAATCTGAGATCGATAGTAATGGCAAGGGATCTTTCTTTATTGAGGAGGGGGGAAAGCGTGTAGGGGAAATGGTAGTGGCTGTGGCGTCCGGAAACCTGACGGTCTTTCATACAGAGGTGGATGATAGCCTGCAAGGCAAGGGAGCAAGTACAGATCTCTTGCATGCCATGGCAGCTTATGCCAGAGAACATCACCTTAAAGTTATCCCCCTTTGCTCGTTTGTGAGCACGCATTTCAAACGGCACCCGGATGAATTCAAGGATGTATGGAACAAAGATTGGCACAAATAGAAGTAGAAGTAATAGGTGAGGAATTTTCGAGATAACCGCGATCCGGAGCATAAATCCAGTTCATAGCCGCCAGCACATCTGCACCAATTGTTCCATATCTGCAATGCACTTCGTGCCGTGTCAGGACAGACTTTCAACTTGAGGCTTGCGCTTCCCGACGCATTAGGATAATTTGAACCACCCCCGTAATTTTGGCTCTCAACTATCAAGAGATATCAACAGTCGACTGCAAGGTAGAGGCAACAAAACAATATTAATGCTAAAGAGTCCTTGATCTATAGTATATTCACATCCGGAGACTACCTGCTGGAGATTTAACAACCAATGTCAATTTTACTAACTCTTAAATTTTAGAAACGCTATGGCAAAAAAAGCGAAAAAGGCTGCAAAAAAAGTAGCAAAAAAAACGGCAAAAAAGGCCGCCAAGAAAACTGTTAAAAGTGTGGCTAAGAAAGTCGCTAAAAAGGCTGCTCCTAAAAAGGCTTCCAAGAAGAGAAAACCAAACGCAGCGTTTATGGCACCATTACAGCCGAGCGCATTGCTATCTGAAGTAGTAGGCGGAAAGGCCCTGCCAAGAACTGAAGTTCCCGATTATTGTCACTGGCAAGCTGTATAGCTTGCTGTAAACTCAAAGCCTGCTGACTTATTGCTGATCCGGACTGCCATATCAGCAGAAA
>JANNPM010000244.1:0-4652 GCA_031400145.1 Chryseolinea sp.
TGTCAGGCGGACAGCAGCAACGTGTTGCGATATCCCGCGCCATCGTAGCGAAACCAAGAGTGATTCTCGCCGATGAGCCGACCGGTAATCTGGATTCTGCCAATGGAGAAGAAGTGATGAAACTTCTATCTCAGCTTAATGAAGAAGGAACAACAATTATAATGGTAACCCACTCACCTTACGACGCCAACTATGCACATCGTATCGTTAATCTCTTCGACGGAAAGGTTGTTACCGAAAACATCAAGGAACAGTTTCATATTTAAGGATAACATAAGACGGTGGTGAAGAAGGGTCATCATCCAATTATGGCGGAGACAGAGACCTGATGACCCTTTCTTTAACCGGGTTGAAAATAACATCTTCGCCGGGTTTTTAATTGTTGCCAAACTTTATTCCGTCCGAATCCGCAAAGGAAACGTTTACAAATCACCCTGGCGATGCTAAAGAATTTCTTCCTGATCACATTCCGTAACCTGGTTAAGAATAGGCTGTTCATCCTTATCAATGTTCTTGGAATGGGTATCGCTATTGCGTGCTGTATCGTGGCCTACTTCAATTGGGAATTCAATGCAAAATTTGATGACATCCACATCTATAGTCCGAAAGTTTATCGCGTTAGTTCTTTGAGGGAATTTGAAGGAGAATCAACTTTGTATGGGCATGCGCCACTTCCATTGGGTGCGACCATCAGACAGAACGTAGCTGACGTAACTAAAACCGTACGCGTCGCCTCGTCATATTCAGACTTTAAAGTGGAGGATAACGTTTTCAGGCCAGACGGCCTGGCTTATGTTGATCCTGAATTCTTCAAGATGTTTTCTTTTCAATTTATTGATGGAACACCTGATGCGCTTACTGATAGATCAAAAGTGTTCCTAAGCGATCAGCTTGCAACGAAGCTGTTTGGATCTACCAAAGTAGTAGGGAAGCAGCTTACAAAGGTGCTTGGACCAGAAACAAAGGAGATCGAAGTGGGTGGCGTGTTTAAAACGCAATCTGTCAACTCCAGCTTTCAGGAGCAGGCATACATGCATTTCGATAATGTTTATGACGATGACAAAAGCTTAAGGGAAAATGATTGGAAGGCGAGGAATGTGGTCTTCGTAATGATTGAAGACAGGGGCAGGGTCGAAGCCGTTCGGAGGCAATTGCAGTCGTACCGAGATAATGTGAACAAAGTAAGAGAAGATTTTCAAATTAAAGAATTTGTCCTTGATCCTTTTGTTGGTATGGCCCGGCGTGACGTGGCAAATGATACGTGGTCCATGACGAGAAGCGCAAGTCCGACGGCAGCAGTGATAAGCCCGGTGATCATGGCCGTCCTGGTGTTGTTGATAGCTTGCTTTAACATGACCAACACCTCCATTGCTATCTCTTCAGGACGGTTGAAAGAGATAGGCATACGGAAGGTTATGGGGAGCTTGCGCGTACAACTGATTGTTCAATTTATTGGTGAGACACTTTTTGTTTGTTTTCTCGCCCTGGTAGCGGGAGTATTTCTCGGTGAGTTATTGCTCGCTTCATGGAATGCGTTGTGGGAAGATTTGAAACTCTCGTCTCATTATCTGGATCAACCGGATGTACTTATTTTTCTGACAGGAGTATTGTTTTTCACCGGCATAGTGGCAGGAAGCTATCCTGCATTTTACATAAGTCATTTCGAACCCGTGAATATCCTGAAAGGAAAGCTGAAGTTTGGAGGAACCAATTACTTTACACGGACTTTGCTTGTGCTGCAGTATTCTTTTTCGCTAGTTGCTGTAATTTTCGCGATAGCATTTTATCAAAACTCAACGTTTCAAAGGGATTTTGATCTTGGGTTCAACGACAAGGGCGTCATCATCGCTTATGTAAACAGCTTGAGCGAATTTGAAACCTATAAGAATGCCATCGCGCAAAATAAGGACGTCCTTGATATCGCTGGATCCAAACATAGCATATTCTCTTCCCGCTATAATGATCCCGTAAAGCATGGATCGAAGCAGGTTGAAGTTGATATCATCGAAGTAGGGGACGAATACCTGGAAACCATGGGACTGCATCTTGTCGCCGGCCGTGACTTTAAAAAAGATTCTGAAACAGACAGGATGGAATCTATCATAGTAACGGAAAAATTTGTTAAGCGGTTTGGTTGGGACAACGCCCTGGGTAAGGAAATCGTTTGGATGGACTCCTTGAAGCTCTTTGTTGTGGGCGTCGTGAAGGATGTGTATACAAATGGTTTGTGGCGTGAGCTTGAGCCGATGATGATTCGAAACGCCGGTCGTGATCAATACACACATATCATTGTGCGTGCGCCGGTATCGGAGATCCGTAACGTTAACAGTGAGATGGAAGCTCAATGGAAGCAGACCTTCCCGGACCGCCTGTACAATGGTCGTTATCTCGATGAGGAGATGATCGAGGCTGCCGAAGTAAACGATAACATTGTGAAGATCTTCGTTTTCCTGGGTATCGTTGCAATATTTTTATCAGTAACGGGGTTGTATACGCTGGTGTCGTTAAATATAATTAGAAAAATGAAAGAGATAGGTGTGCGAAAGGTACTCGGTGCGTCAATCTTAAATATCATAGGTATTATTAATACCGAGTTCATAATCATGTTGCTCATCTCCTCTGTAATCGGGTCAGTCATGAGCATTTATGCTGTAGAAATGATGATGGACAGCATATGGGATTACTATCAGGCAGCATCCGCAGTAACATTAGTGATCTCTGTATTCATTATATTCTTCGTTTCGGGTATAGTGGTCGGCTTTAAAATCTTTGGAGCGGCGTCGATGAACCCGGTAAACACGCTGAGACAAGAGTAGCGAGATCAGTCAAGAGTCGATGGCGTTAGTATCTGGAGCCATTCCCGCCGGTCAAGGATTGCCAACATTTCGTGGTTTTAAATGGCTAGAAGGGGCTTTTCGGATTCTAATGTTAATTTTACATTAAGTCATTCCTTTTAGCTTAACATTTGGTACTTTCGGGTATCAACTACCACCGATATGGAAAAATCAAAGACTTTAAAACCAAAGCCTTCGAAAAAGGTGCTTAGGGAACTCATAAATGACTCAATCCAGGAAGCGCTAAAGGGTCTTCAACTGCCTGCGCCCGGAAGGAAAGCCGGTAAAGTGGTCGAACAAAACGCAAAGAAGCTTGCGTCAATTTATGCCGACGTGATCAAGAGGGAGAACAAGAAGATCAAGAAGGCTGCGAAGTTCATGGAAAATGCCGTTCATGGAAAATCCCGTAAAGGAAAAAAATCCGCAGATCTTAAGCTTGAGAAGCCTCACAAGATGGAGACGGTATAACTTGTCGTGAAACAATACATATGGGACTTATTCAGGTCGGCCCGGCAACGGGCTTATTTTATTTTTGTAATACGCCCGCTCCTCAAGCCATTCCATAATGGAGATTGTCAAAAGCATCAGCAGCATGCTATAAAAAAAATCTTCGATGGGAATGGTGCCGATCCGGATGCCGAGTGTATGTTGGCCATTGTACCATACGACCTCACCCTCGATGAAAGAGCCCGTGAGAATTCCATTGACAATTACAAACGGTATTAGCAAAACGGCATACGCAAAATAAAATCGTCCCATATACCGGGGTCGAAGCTTCAGCATCTGAAAAGCCAGAAGCAGCGCGAGCGAAATAAAAGTGACCCCGGTGTACAACTTGTCAATATTGTAGATACCTGAAATGAGCAGCATGAGGATGAGTGCGCTTGATATTAACTCCTGATGTGGGAACAACATATCTTTTTCAACAAGATGTTGAAGTGCGAAATATGTGAATACGCACGCATACGGGATGCAGATAAAAAAAAGTATTTCCTCAATAGGCAGCGCGCCGATGCGCAGACCGGTGGTATATTGTTGTCTGAATCCCCATATACCTAACCGTGTAAATATCTCATCCCATATAATGAAAATGAGGGCCGTCACCGCCAGCGAAATTCCGAACCATTTCCATCGCTTGTAGAAGGGTGCTTTTTTATAGAAACTCGCCGCGAATGGAAAGATGAAACAAATCAGGTCAATCGTGAGGTAAAGGTATTTGGACATCAAAGTTTTTACTGGGTTTCTTGTCTGGAGTGCTTGAAGGTGAATTTTCTGGTTTCATACTTCCGCGGCACGATCAAAAATCCGAATGCCTCACCATCCTCTTTACCGTGCCGGCTGTGATGCACATAATGTGCATTGATCATTCGTTGTAAATACTGACTTCTTTTCTTTGGTCTCCACTTCAATCTCTGATGGACGATGATATCGTGAAATACAAGGTAGAAAGCTCCATAGGAAAAGATACCGATTCCGACGGACAACAAATACGGATCGTATACCACGAGGGTTGCGTAGTAGATAAGCGCGATGGATGGAATGCTGAATACCAAACCGAAAAGGTCATTGCGCTCAAGCGTATGATCATGCACGGTATGGTGAGATTTGTGCCATCGCCATAGAATGCCATGCATGATATATTTGTGTGTAAACCATGCCACGAACTCCCAGAACAGGAAAGTACCGATAACTATCAATGAGCAAAGGAACAAGGTGACGAGATCCATAGCTTGCTTTCAGCGGTTTCCTGTGCTTTCGCTGCCGAAGTGTTCCACCAGAATTTTTGCGCGGTGGTCAAAAATAGCATTTAACTGCCTC
>JANNPM010000265.1:0-15847 GCA_031400145.1 Chryseolinea sp.
CTTTATCAGACGTCGGGAACTCATGGATTGTATTTTAAGGACACCAATGTACGGAAAGACTCAGAATTCGGTGTCCGGCAATCGAATGGACCGCCGGTGGAGGTGATGGCCCGCCGCGGGCATCTTTTTTTGTATTTTGGCGATGTTATGAGGAACGTGTTTGTTGCTTTATTGGTCATTTCAGCAACCCTCGCATTGAAAGCGCAGCCGAAAATAGGACTAACGCTCAGTGGAGGGGGCGCCAAAGGGCTTGGGCATATAGGTATCCTGGAGGCGATTGACAGCGCCGGCTTGCGAATAGACTGCATTACGGGCACCAGCATGGGTAGCATCGTGGGTTCGCTGTATGCGGCCGGATATTCCGGAAAAGAAATTGAGAAAACCGTCAGCCAGCTTGATTGGAATTTTCTTTTCAGCGGAAAGCCATCTATGCGCACGGTAAACATCGATGAGAAAACAGAGTTTGATAATTACACGCTTGAGGTACCCTTTCAAGACGGGAAGCTAAAGATCATTGCAGGCATCATAGAAGGCCAGGAACTGTGGCTTAAATTTCAGGAGCTGTTCCTTCCGGTATACGACATTAAGGATTTTTCAAAATTAAGTATTCCCTTTCGCTGCGTTGCCACCGACATAAGCACCGGGAAGGCCGTGGTGCTGGACCAGGGAGAGCTGGTAACAGCCATACGCGCAAGCATGGCAATACCATCCGTGTTCACGCCCGTAGATTATAAAGACACAAAACTCATTGACGGAGGCATTGTACGAAATTTTCCAGTAAGCGATGTAAAAGCAATGGGTGCCGACTATGTTATCGGCGTCAGCGTTACAAATGGGCTCCTGCAGGCGAAGGAACTAAATTCCGCAATAGACATTCTTTATCAAATCGGCTTCTACAAGGACGCGGATAACTATCAGCAGGAAAGAAGCCTTTGCGATCTATTGATTGAGCCGCCACTGAGGAGATTCAGTGCCAGCAGCTTTAGCAGCGCCGACAGCATCATCCGGATCGGCAAGGCAACCGGTAACAAATATTATCCCCGTTTTAAAAAGCTTGCTGATTCATTGCGCGCCATTTATCCGGACTACGCACCAATACGCACCCGGCTGCCACAAGCGAGGCAGGTTACCGTAGACACTATTCGCATCAACGGACTGGTAAATACCACTAAAACCTCATTCAAGAACCGGCTTGCCCTGGAGCCCGGTAAGACCTATGATGGCATTGAAGTGGCAGAGGCCATCCGTCGCGTATATGGTTCAAGAAATTTTAGTCGCATCGCGTATGAATGGCAACCCTTAAAGGCTCCCGGCCACGCTGCATTATCATTTAATGTGGTGGAACGTCCGCTGACGATCTTGAAGGCAGGGATCCACTATCACACATTCAGTGATGTAGCACTCATCCTCGGAGGTGAGAGCAAAAATCTCATCTTTGACCGGTCCAAGTCAAGCGGCAAGATTAACCTCAGCGAAAATTTCAGGTTGTTGCTCGAACACAATCAACTCTTCGGCACCAAGGACAACAACAATCTTATTCTATCATTTTATCATGAAACGTTTCGATATCCCGTTTATAAAAATTTCAAACAACAGGAGATAAACCGTAGCAGGACCACAAATGTCGATGCAAAATTACAACACACATTTGGTTTCAGTTCCGCTATCGGGCTTGGAACAACCATTGAAAACGTCAGAATCAAGCCCCGGACCGCCGCCGACGAATCAATCCGGGAAGGTAATACCTACGCGGAGAGCTATTTGTATCACCGTGTGAATACCCTGAACAAAAGAAACTTCTCCACGCGAGGATGGCTTGTTGAAAGTAAATTGGGTATGGTGTATGGCCAACAACCCAGGTCCATCAGCACAATCGATGGAATTGCCACAATGACAAGTGACACGCTCAACCTTGATCCGTATGCAAGGCTCCGCGTCAAAGCAGAGCTGTTTATACCATTGTCCAGACGGTTTACCTTCCTCACGCAGTTTAACACCGGCATTAACTTCAGTAATTCGAATGCCTACCTTAACTACTTCAATGTCGGGGGAATCAATGATTTTGTAAGAAATCAAATACCATTTGCGGGTTTGTCAGAGTACGCATTAAGCACTCAAAGCGTAAGTGTATTGATGATAGGACTTCAATGGCAGGTGACGCGCAGTGTGTATACAACGTTAAGGCTAAACGGTGCTGTGTACGATTATCTCACTGATCAGCGTGCGTTAAGTTTTGATAAATACCTTTCTGGCGCCGGCCTTTCGATAGGATACGATTCAGGAATCGGCCCGCTATCGATAACAACGATGTATAACTATGAATCTGATAATGTATACGGCTATGTGAACATTGGATTTCCTTTCAGATAGCCGATCAAGATAACGACTAATCGCTCCCCTCAAGCTCTTTCAGGATCTTACTAACATCTTCCTCTGTCGAATTCAGCTTGAGCTTGCAGATCCTGATCAATACCGCAGCACGCTTTACTTTTTCCGATAATTCATCTACAGATATCTGACCATCCTCAATTTCAGCTACAATTTGCTGCAACTCCTCAAATGCTTCCGTATAATTCGGTTCTTTCATGTGTTAATAATTTGTGTTTAGTTGTCACATGGAATCGCATGGTTAATTAACATCCTTTTGGGTGAACGCAGTGCATGACGATTTCATGTGCTAATAATTGTTTTTAGTTGTCACATGGAATGGCCAGACCAAATTATCCCTTTGGGTGAACGGGGTGTATGGCCATTTCATAAACAAAAATCATTTAATGACAGTGCTGATAATCTCGCCCTCGGCTGTATATGTATGAAGTGTATCACCCGGTGAAACCTCACTGGCATTTTTGACGGCCTTTCCCTTCAAAGTTGTTATCGTAAATCCCCTGCGCAAAACATGAATAGGATCCATGACGTTCACGGTTTTTTCGACACCGAGTATAACGTTTTTCCTGGATACAATTAGTCCCGCAACACTTCGTGTCAGCCGGCGCAACGCTTCCTTTTGCTGATCGGCACATCTCCTGATGAAAAACCCGGAAGTTCTGGAAACCCCGCGCCCCATTGCCTCCACCTGATTTCTCCTTCTGGTCAGCGAGTTGCGGGCAGCTGATCTGAAGTTGCGTATTGCATTATGAAAGCTGACAAGCTCCTCCGTGATTAACCGTGTTGACTTCTCGACAACAATTGCCTGAGCACGCAGTAATGGAACGGCGAAATCATGATGCTTCTGGATGAGATAGTCTGCAAGCTCCGTTGGCGTGATGGCGTTCTTAAAAGCAACCAACTCCGCGACGGTTTCATTTGTTGAATGACCAATGCCCGTGAGAACCGGAATTGGAAACCGGGCGATCTCGCTCGACAACATGAAATTGTTGTAGGAGGAGAGGCCTACATCGCCGCCGCCTCCGCGAATTATGGCGACGACGTCAAAATGTTCCCTAACTCTCTTTATTCTCCTTAACTGGTTCAGTATCGAATCTACGGAACGGTCACCCTGAAGCAATGCGGGAAATAGATGGCAAAAGAACTTATAACCTGCCACGTGGTTAGCCAGGACATTTATGAAATCTGAATAGCCTTTGCTTGTTTCTACAGAAATTACCGCAATGCGCTTTGGCAATAAAGGAAGCTGCAATGCTCTGTTGAGGTCAAATATTCCCGCGCGCTTGAGCTTATCAATAGTATCCAGCTTCTCCCGCTCTAATTCACCGAGCGTAAATACCGGATCGATGTCAATGATTCGGAGTGCCAGGCCATGCACGGGATCAAAGGACACGGCCGCGTTAAAGAGGATTAATATGCCATCCTTCAGGGGTTCCTTTAATGTCTTCAGGAAATTATTGTTGATCCTTAAAAAATCGTCCTTCCAAAGGCTGGCCCTAAGTTGTGCCACGATCTTTCCATTTCTTTTCTCTACAAGCTCTGGATAACTATGACCGGAGTACGAATAGTGATTCAGCTTGTTCATTTCCGCTTTAACCCAAAACGAAGTTCTATAGCGCTCGTGTATGACCTTCTTTATACTGTTTGTTACCTCCAGCAGGGAAAAGATGGTCTTGTTGCTTACGGTTTCTGCCACGTGTGAATTATTTTACCGCAACCCGGGAAATTTCTCAAACTACCTGATAAAGGCCGTTTCACTGAGCTGGGAACCCCTGATTCATTGAACGCCTCTATGGCGAAGTGATACGAAACACCCTTTGAAAGAGCTCGCAGCTCAAGCGCTGACGGCCGATCTCCAAACACCTGATAAGTTTGATACAGTTTATTCGCGGCAATTCCCCACCGGATGTTGTAACCAACGGCCTTTGGAACCTTCTCCCAGGTAACAAATGCATTTCTTGTGTCGACGTCGCGCCTTACCGCAAACTTTCCTGGTGTTTGTGGGACTTTGCCACTTCCGATACCGAAAACCCTGATATCGCTGATCGCCAGGTTCGGCGATGCGACGTATACGT
Source organism: Chryseolinea sp. (assembly GCA_031400145.1). Taxonomy (GTDB): domain Bacteria; phylum Bacteroidota; class Bacteroidia; order Cytophagales; family Cyclobacteriaceae; genus Chryseolinea. Next base: position 4,464 of record JANNPM010000265.1, read on the forward strand.
GCTCATATTTCACGTAACGTGTTTTCACGGGTGTTTTCAACTCAACATACGCGTTTGGCCTGTCGCGCTTTTTTTCCCTGGAGAGATCTGCAATTTTTTCCCACTTCCTGCCATCTAAAGAATGATAAAGTCTGAATTGGGTGTATACGCGCGCCGTATCATTGTCAAAAATATCCGACTTATAATCTGTATAATTAACCTGTATCGCTCTCACCTCGTGAACCTGCTGAAGATCGATCGTGACCCATTCCCCTTCTTGGTTTTTCGAAGCCACCCAAAACGATCGGATGTTTTCATCTGTGACCTTTTCTATCCTGAACGTGTCAAGTGTTGACGAAGCTTGCGCCGGCTTTTTGTAAGATAGCAGCATCCAGCCCGTAAACAGCTCGTCTTTGGATTTCCACTGCTTATCCGGCAGGCGGTGCGGAAGATCCCCGAATCTGGTGTTTGAGAACATTTGACCGTCATTATCGAAACCAGCGGGGAACATCGCAATGCGTCTTTCCATATTCCAGTTCACTGCAACCCATGGGGTACCCGTATTCCAATAATTTCCAAACACATCCTTAAAGGTATTGCCATGACCTGCACCGGTAACGAATCCGCCAGGCTTATAGGACACAGGGTTATAGCGGGCGTATTCAAACGGACCGAGTGGATCGTCTCCCACATATGTTCCATTAGCGTATACGTTGTACTCCGTTCCGGGCGCGCCGTATTGAAGATAATATTTGCCGTCATGCTTGGTCATCCACGCGCCCTCCATGAAGGGCTTTATACTGCTGCGATGATCCCTGCCGAACCTCTCCCACCCATGCTCCTCAGGCTTGAGATACAGCATGGGTTTGAAATTACCTTTATAGGATAACCGTTTATGTTTATCCAGTTCGCTCCCATACATAGGAAGGACATTTGACGAACCCCAGTACATATACCATTTGTTCCTTTCCTCGTCAAAGAACAGCGCGGGATCCCAAGGACCTGCTTCATTAGGCAGGAGCGGCAACCATCTGTTATAGAATAAAAGATTACCCTTCTCCGGTTCAAGTGAATAAAAAATAGGACGTTGGTCGAATGTTGACTGAAAAAGGTACAATGTGTCCCGTACCGACATCGCAGCGGGAGCACACATATCTTCCATAGGCCACTTATTTGGGACAATGTATCGCCAGTTCAACAGATCCTTGGAATGCCAGTAACCTCCTGATATTGTAACGAACAAAAAATACTCCCCTTTGTGATTGACAATCACCGGGTCAGCTCCTGAACGATACGAAATACTATCGTTAATTTGTTCGTAATTATACTTGTAATCCAGGTCTATCGGATTACAATAGGTCCGTTGTCCATCGGCGGTCAGCGGCAGGCACAACCATGCCAGTGTCAGAAAATGAAGCCCTTTAAAACTCATAGCTATACCTCATAGCGTTCAACAATGGTGAAGATAACTGGATCCTGCCATTCCACCGATTCTACGACTGACTGTGAGCCTGCTTCCCGTACGCCCTGATGAGTTAAATAATTCATCATTACTGCATCCCTCTCACCTTCTTCGCCATCTCCAGCGTCTCTCCTACCCTTACCTTCAACGCATTCCAATCTTTCTTTTCAAGCATATCTTTGGTAAAAAGAAGGGAGCCCAGTCCAACGCATGCGGCACCTGCCTTAAACCAGTCCAAAAGACTTTTCTCAGTGGGCTCTACCCCTCCCGTTATCATCAATTGTATGTCAGGAACTATCGGCATGATCGCTGAAACGAAACCAGGGCCAACCACAGAGCCCGGAAAAACCTTGATTACAATCGCGCCATGGTCCCGGGCGGTAACGATCTCTGTTAATGTTGCACAACCGGGGATCCACAGCCGGTCATATGCTTTGCACACATCAGCCATCTCCAGCTTAAGTATCGGCGAAATTACAAAATGTGCTCCTGCTTCAATGAATTTTTTGGTGGTGACGGCGTCCATGACTGTTCCGATGCCGATCATCAGGTCCGGAAATTTTTTTGCAACCTCCAGCAGGTGAACAAATACTTCAAAGGAGTTTTTTCTTCGGTTCGTAAACTCGAAGACTCTTACACCTCCCTCGTATGCCGCATTGAGCACCATCGCCGCATCATCCGGGTTATCGTGCGTAAATAATGGGACGACGCCGGTTGACTTCATCGTGTCTACGATTTGCTGATTACTAAATGTCATTGCTGTTACCGTAAAAGTTTTCCGATGTTTTCCCCTTTGATCAACGCTTCGATCTCCTGAACCGAGCTTACGTTAACGTCACCTTCAATCGAATGCTTTAATGTACACGCGGCGAGCCCGAAGTCAAGCGCCTGCTGATCATCCTTGTTGTTCAGCCACGCGTATATAAGCCCGGCCATATAGGCATCGCCTGTACCAACCCGGTCGACGATGTGGGTGATATCGTACGATTTGGATTCTAGCAGCTCCTTGCCGGTCCATAATGTTGCTGACATCCTGTTATGTGATGAACTCAGGGATTCTCGATGGGTAGTTGTGATTTTTTTTATGCCGGGATTGCCGGCCATAACTTCCTTGCAAATGTGTTCGAAGTTATCGGCGGAGATTCCAAGGCAATTTTGAAAATCCGTCGCTCCTCCCACGACGATATCGGACATAGCGATCAGCGCAGGCATCACTTCACGTGCTGTCTTTCCATACCGCCAGAGGTTGCGCCGGTAGTTAATATCGCCGGAGATCATAATGCCTTTTTTACGTGCGGTTTCAACCGCTTCCAGACAAACGTCTGCCGCTCCCTGTGATATCGCGGGTGTAATACCGGTATAATGAAACCAGGATGCGTCCTCAAGAACCTCATCCCAATTTACCATTCCCGGTTGTATATGGGCAAAGGCAGAATCGAACCGGTCATAGATGATCCTCGATGCCCGTTGCATCGATCCCTTTTCAAGAAAATAAATGCCCAAACGCCCGTCGCCATGAACAATGCAGCGTGTATCGACCCCGTAGCGTCGCAGGCTTTGTGCTGCTGCTTCGCCCAGATCATTCCCGGGTAACCGTGTTACGTGCGAGGCGCTTATTCCGAAGTTGCTGAGTGATACTGACACGTTAGCCTCCGACCCTGCATAAACAACGCTAAATGAGTCTGTTTGAGTAAATCGGGAAAATCCTGGCGCCGAAAGCCGCATCATGATCTCTCCGAATGTAACCACCCTTTTATTCATCAAATATCATGGAATTTGTGTTGTTATATCTTGATTTCACAGCATTACGGTTTGCGTTGCTTTCACGCCAACGATAATCGGATTCATTCCGGAACTGAATCTAAATTAACTGGTCTCAAGTTGACTTGAATTTTCCGGACGGTTTGTAATAATGCTGACAGGGTGCCTGATATTCCCGACCAGTCCTTAGCGCCCAAACCTTCTTTTGTAAAAACTTGCGAGCCGAGTTTTATGGCCAGCACTCCTGACTCAAACCATTTCAACAAGCTGCCTTCTCTCAGGTCGGTTATTCCGGATGGTATGAGCGGCAACTCAGGATGCATCCGTGCAATGGGCGTTATAAACTCGAAGCCAAGCACATTCCCGGGCAGAACATTTATTGCATTCGCCCCCAAGGTCTTGGCACGTTCAATTTCTTCTAGTGTCGTGCATCCTGGCATCCAAAGTGTTTGACGTAATTCGCAGACTTCCCCCATGTCAGCGCGAAGGAAAGGAGACGCAATGAAACTTGCCCCTGCATTGATGTAACGTTCAGTCATTGTGGTATCAAGCACCGTACCAACGCCAAGAGACAATCCTGCAAATTGATCCAGCTGCACGCGCAAATGTTCGAAGAATCGCAATCCCTTATTGTCGCGCTGATGCATGAACTCGAATACCCGTAACCCACATTGATAACTGATTGAAACAATGCGAAGCAACACATCCATATCCGGATGATAAAAAACCGGTATCACCCCGGCGTCTCTGATCTTCACTATCAATTCCTTCTTGCTTGCTGACATTCTTCAACTGATATTTATGGCCAATTTGTGAAATAGCTTTTAAGGTATAAAAATATACACACTTCGCAATCGATTGCCCAGGATAACTGTTTTAGAGGTATGACAACCCGATTTCTGAAAATTCACCCAGCGGATAATGTGTACGTTGCACTGACGGATCTCAAGGCGGGTGAATCATTAACGCTTCCGGATGGCAAGGCTTTGAAATTGGCCGATGATGTTCCTGCGAAGCATAAATTTACTGATCAAGAGCTCAGCACTGACGACGAGGTTTTAATGTACGGCATTTTGGTAGGCAAGGCGATTCGTCGTATTCCCCTGGGAGGCGCTATCGGTACCCATAATCTGGAACATAAATCCGCGCCTTACTCGGGTAGAACCAGAAGTTATGCCTGGACGCCACCAGATGTATCGAAATTCAGGCACAAAGTGTTCATGGGTTATCACCGCATCGATGGACAGATAGGCACGGCAAACTATTGGCTGGTAGTGCCGCTTGTATTTTGTGAGAACAGAAACGTTGAGGCCATACGCGATGCCTTTATGGACGAGCTTGGATTCACCAAACCTGATGCCTATAAAAGCTACGTACATGAGCTTGTGCAAATGTATCGGAACGGGAAAGCCGATCAGTTGAATCAGGTAACATTTCGGGAAGCTGATATCAATGTACCATCTAAGGTCTTCGCCAATATTGATGGCATAAAATTTCTTACGCACCAGGGTGGTTGTGGAGGCACACGTCAGGACGCACACACACTGTGTGCACTTATTGCCGGTTATATTCACAATCCCAATGTTGCAGGGGCAACGGTACTGAGCCTGGGATGCCAGCATGCCGAGATCAAAACTCTGCAAGAAAGGCTAATGGAACTGGATCCGTCCGGGTCAAAGCCTGTAATAATTCTCGATCAGCAGAACGCTGGAACAGAACAAGAATTGTTATCTCAGGCAATTCAACAGACGTTCACAGGTTTGATTGAAGCAAATAAGCTTCAGCGCCGTGCCGCACCGTTGAGCAAGCTTGTTGTCGGATTGAAATGCGGCGGCTCTGACGGATTTTCAGGAATCTCCGCCAACCCTGCAATCGGTCACACGTCAGACCTGCTCGTTGGCCTGGGTGGCAGCACGATACTTTCAGAATTTCCGGAACTGTGTGGCGTGGAGCAGGAGCTAATCAACCGTTGTACTGATGATGATGCCGGAGAATTATTCATCTCATTGATGCGCACCTACAGTAATGCGGCAGAAGCGGTGGGCTCTGGCTTTGACATGAACCCGTCGCCCGGTAACATCAAAGATGGACTCATAACCGACGCGATCAAGTCTGCAGGCGCAGCAAAAAAAGGCGGTACAGCACCCGTCGCAGATGTGCTCCAATATGCATCCTACATTAAGAAGCCCGGACTGAACCTGCTATGCACACCGGGCAATGATGTGGAGAGCACTACAGGCACAACAGGCTCGGGAGCGCAGATCATTTTATTTACGACGGGACTTGGAACACCAACGGGCAATCCGGTATCACAGGTGATTAAAATTTCAACCAACACCAAGCTGGCCAAAAAAATGCCTGACATTATCGATTTCGATGCCGGATCAATTATCTCCGGTGAGAAGAACATCGAACAGGTTGGCGAAGAAATTCTTGATTTCATTATAGAAGTCGCCAGTGGGCGCATCACCGCCAAAGCTGTTGACCTTAATCAAGATGACTTCATACCCTGGAAGCGCGGTGTTTCTTTGTAGTAGCAGATCTAATGTTAAAGAAACTTAATCGTAACGCTGCGACGGCAATACGTCACAGCCTGTGAAGGTCCTGCAGTTCGGTTGCACTTCGGAGGATTTAACACGCGTCGAGGGGTTGCAGGAGGTTGTAATGCAAGCTTTGAGCCGGCTGAAAGGAATTAACCGCTAAGGCGGAAAGACGCAAAGGGAACCAGCTTAATCGGGCATTATTAATTTGATGATGTCATTTGCGAAAATGAATACCATCAGGCCAAGGAGAAAAACCATTCCCACTTTCTGCGCCACCTCAAGGAATTTATCTGACGGTTTGCGTCGTGAAATAATCTCATAGCTCAGGAACATCACATGTCCACCATCCAATGCGGGGATGGGCAGCAGATTCATAAATGCCAGGACAAGCGACAGCACTCCCGTCAATGACCAGAAACGTGCCCAATCCCATTCATTGCCAAATGCCTGCATGATGCCAATAGGACCTGATATTGATTTTTGTGGTGACAAGGCACCGGTTACTACCCGGCCAAATGCCTTTACCTGTACCCCCAGCATTGTAAAAGCACGGGTGGTACCCTTAGGAATAGATTCAAGGAATCCATACCTGATCCTTTCCTCCGCCTTGTCCAGGAACTCCTTGGAAAGCGGTGCAAAGGTAAACCCGATTGCTTTCTCGCCTTTGAAATATTCATTGAATGTCAGTGTTTGACGTCCCCGCAGAACCTGGAACGAGATAGAATCGGAAGTTGCCGATAACGAGTCCTTTACCAACGATTGAACCTTGGCATATACTTCATCGTTATATTTTACCGGTACGCCATTGACAGAAACAATTCTGTCACCACTCTTAAGTCCGACACGCTCTGCGATCGACCCTTTTGACACCTGGCCAACAACCGGCGGAACGCGTACAGACAAGAAATTTCCCGGGGTGCTCTTCCTGCTGAAGTTTTGAATAAAATCTGCGGGGATCGGAACGTCGATGAATCTACCATCCCTGTCCACTGTATAGGTGCCGTTCGTGCTTAACAAAGTCTCAGGATTTATGATATCCTGGAGATACTTGAAATCCTGGCCATTTATCTTTATGATTTTATCTCCGGTGCGCAATCCAATCTCCTCGCCTACCGGTCCAATCTGAAAACCGCCGTTATCGTTAATTACGTCCTTAAGAATATAAGTGTCACCGATGAAAAAGGTGATGCCAATGAATATCAATATGCCAACCACGACGTTCACGAAAATTCCCCCCAACATAACAATCAGGCGTTGCCATGCCGGCTTCGCCCTGAACTCCCATGGCTGTGCAGGCTGCTTCATCGCTTCGGTATCAAGCGACTCATCAATCATCCCTGATATTTTTACATATCCTCCCAACGGGATAGCGCTCAACGCATATTCAGTTTCACCCTTGGTAAAAGACCAGATCTTTGGGGGAAAGCCTATGGAGAATTGTTCTACACGCATCCCGAAGTATTTCGCTGCCAGCAAATGGCCCATTTCATGCACGGCGACCAAAAACGACAGGCTCAGTAACAGCTGAGCCAACATTATCATCCAATCCATTCTTGTTTCTTTTGTATATTTAGTTGTGTAGGTTGGCCTTGATCAGCGATTTACAAGCTCAAAGGCTCTTATTCGTGTCTCTTTGTCAGTATAGACGTAATCTTCGTACCCAGGGCTCTTTATATAATCCATCTTTTCAAGGCATTTTTCCACAATCTCAGACATTTCCAAAAATCCTATATTGTCCTTCAAAAATTCGGCCACAGCTACTTCGTTGGCAGCATTGAGAACGCATGGCATGTTTCCGGCTCGGTTCAAGGCCTCAAACGCCAATGCAAGATTACGAAAAGTTTCTATATCAGGCTTTTCAAAGGTCAGGGCCGGGTAATTCAGGAAGTCAAACCGCGGAAAATCAGATTTTAGTCTTTCAGGATAAGAAAACGCAAACTGTATAGGTAAACGCATGTCCGGCAAGCCGAGCTGTGCCTTCATTGAACCGTCTTCAAACTGAACGATAGAGTGCACAATAGACTGCGGATGAACAACCACTTCCACCTGTGCCGCCTTCAACCCAAACAACCAGCGGGCTTCAATTACTTCCAGCCCCTTGTTCATCATGGATGCCGAATCGATTGTGACCTTCGCTCCCATGGTCCAGTTTGGATGCTTAAGCGCCTGTAATTTTGTAATGGCTTGCAGATCGCTCCGCTTCATCCCGCGAAACGGACCACCCGATGCAGTTAGTATAACTTTCTCGATCTTATTATGAAACTCGCCCATCAGACATTGAAAGATTGCTGAATGTTCTGAGTCGACAGGATAAATATTAACACCCTTTTCACGCGCGAGCCTGGTGATTAGCTCTCCGGCGACGACCAGTGTTTCTTTATTGGCGAGGGCAATCGGTTTCCCTGCCTCTATCGTTTTGATAGTCGGGCGCAATCCGGAGTAGCCTACCAGCGCTGTCAATACGAGATCGACCGTGTCCATTACAACGACGGAACACAAGGCGCTTTCTCCCGTGTACACTTTCACAGGCTCCTGTTTCAATTGCTCCCGGACGAAAGCGTAGTGGGCTTCATTTACAATTACAACAACATTTGGTTTAAATTGTCTTGCCTGCTTCACGAGCTTTACCGCATTGTCATTGGCCGTAAGCACCGCTACTTCAAAAGCGTTAGGATGTGCAGCGATGACCTCCAATGCCTGTGTTCCAATTGAGCCGGTAGAACCCAATATGGCAATGCGTTTTTTGGGAGGTGTCAACGTGAATTACAGTTTATATCGAGGCCCATGTCAAAAGTGTCCAAGCACGTCTGCGATTCTTCTGTCGTTAGCAAGCCTTGGCACTTTATTCTGACCTCCAAGCTTACCTTGGGATTTCATATAGTCTATAAAGGCATTTCTGCGAAGGCTTGTGATGCGTAGCGTCCGCAGAATATTTCCGGAAATCAAGTCGTCGTAATAACTGTTCAACTTGCGCATTTGTTCATCAAGATGCAACGAGAACCCGTCCATATCGGCTGGAAGAGCAGAAAATTCGACCAACCATTCATGATGAGGCAGACCGGAGGCAGGACTTACCTGCGGGGCCACGGTGAATTCCACCACCTTCGCTTCGGGAAATCTTTCCATTGTCAGCTTCATCGCCCTTTCAACCTCCTCCCCTATAACGTGTTCACCAAACGCTGAAATGAAATGCTTGATCCTGCCGGTAACAATTAACCGGTATGGAAGTTTGGAAACGAACCTTACCGTATCGCCAATTGAATAACCCCATAAGCCTGCATTGCTGTTGATAATGAGCGCATAATTTATTCCGATCTTGACGTCTTCTAGGGTGCATCTGGCAGGATTATCTGAATAATATTCATCCGTGGCAATAAACTCATAGAATATACCTGTATTCGCCAGTAGCAGCAGGCCAGGTTGAGATTGTGAATCCTGGTAAGCAATAAATCCCTCCGACGCCGGATACGTCTCGACGGAATCCACCTTTGCCCCAATTGTTTCAAATAACTTTGCACGGTAAGGATCGAAATTCACGCCTCCATAAATGAACAATGAAAAGTCGGGAAATATATCCCTGATCTTTTTGCCGGTACGTGCCTGTAATCTGTCAAAATACATTTGCGCCCACGGCGGTATGCCAGAGATCATGCGCATGTCGGCAGAAATCGTTTCGTCAACGATGCGCTCAAGCTTTTCCTCCCAGTCCTCAATGCAATTTACAGCATAGCTCGGTTTCTGATTGCTTCGGATAATTGCCGGTATCTCGTGGTTGACGATTCCAGATAGCCGTCCCGTTTTTACACCCGCTTTTTTTGATAGCTCAGGACTGCCAGACAAAAAAATTAAACTTCCATCAAGAAATGAGGAATTACCGGTTTCGTGAATATAGTTCAGCGACGCATCCCGCGCACTGTTGAAGTGGTTTGAAACCGAGTCGGCAGTAATAGGGATATACTTTATTCCACTGGTAGTACCTGAAGTTTTTGCAAGATACTTGGGCTTTCCCTTCCACAATACATCGGCCTCACCCTGTACAACTCTGTCGAAATATGATTTTAACTGCTCATAATCGCGGATCGGAACATTTCTTTTAAAATCTTCATAGCTGTGTATGGATTGAAAATGGTGATCTCTTCCGAATGCCGTTTGCGAGCCCTCGTGAAGGAGATAGCGCATTATCCTTTGCTGATAACGGAACGGGTCCATCGACCATTTTCTGGTATTCGATGCAATAAACGCGGCAAAGGGCTTCGCAAGACTTGAACGCAATCCCATATATCTGCAAAACTAATAAAATTGATTAAGAAGCTTCAAGCTACAGGCTGCAAGCTACAGGCCTGTGCCTGCGTTGGTTAAAGCGTCTTTACGATAGAAGATTGCTTAAACAATTCTAACCGACACGACAGCCTTCACTCGGAATTCGCCGCTCAAATTGCCAAGTTGCACAATCTGGCTTGTAGCTTGCATCTTGTAGCGTGAAGCTTTTTACCTTTGATGTCTTAACCTCAACATCCATGAAAACAACAGTCAAGATCATCGTCATCGGTTTTATCGCGGGCTTTGCAGGTGCCTTTTCTGTTTATGAATATGTAATGAAGCCCAGTCTGGAAAGGGCTCAGCAAGAAGCTAAGTTTAACATGGTGAGCGATAATTCCCGCCCATTGCTCACAGGATCCGAAATTTCTTCTCCGCCTGCCCTTACTGCCGTCGACTTCAGTGATGCCGCAGCCAAAGCCACGCAAAGTGTTGTCTATATAAACAGTATCTCAAGAGGTGCCTCCTATAGCACCTGGGACTGGTTTTTTGGCGAAACAACCCGTGGCGGACGGACCCAGGTAAGCAGCGGGTCCGGTGTAATATTCACCGCCGATGGATATATCATTACAAATAATCATGTCATAGAGTCGGCAGAGCGGATTGAAGTAAATTATAACAAAAGAGTGTATCCCGCAGAGTTAATTGGGACTAATCCATCCACGGACCTTGCCGTCATCAGGATCTCCGAAACAGGACTTCCGGCTATACCGCTGGGTAGCTCAAAGACGTTGCAGGTTGGCGAATGGGTTGTTGCGGTAGGCAACCCTTTCTCCCTGGCATCAACGGTTACCGTAGGAATCGTAAGCGCCAAAGGAAGGAGGATTGGTATTCTGGAAGATAAATTCCCAATTGAATCTTTCATCCAGACTGATGCGGCTATCAATCCGGGAAACTCAGGTGGCGCCCTGGTGAACAAGAACGGTGAACTTGTGGGAATAAATTCCGCGATCCTGAGCCGGACCGGATCATACACCGGATACGCCTTTGCCATCCCGGTCGATATTGCCCGCAAAGTCTTTGATGACCTAGTGAAGTATGGCATCGTACAGCAAGGCTTTATCGGTGGTGGAGTGATTGAGTACAACTACGAAAATTCAAAAAAATATGATCTCGACACGCAGGTGAAGCTATACAATGGTGTGTTGCTTGAAAATGTCGACCGCAACGGGCCTGCTATGGAGGCCGGTTTAAAGCCGGGCGATGTGATTATCCGCCTCAATAACATTGATATCAATTCACAAAGTGCCTTTGAAGAAGAGTTGAGTTATCATTACCCCGGAGATAAGGTATCCATTACATACCTCCGAGATGGAAAAACC
>JANNPM010000336.1:0-21917 GCA_031400145.1 Chryseolinea sp.
ATGCCGGCGATTTCTGTCTTGGCGAACAATTGTAAAGTGGAACTGCATGTGGGGGGAAATTCTGAAGGCAATACCAGTGTATTTTTCAACCATGATCAAATTTATATTCGGCCCTGTAGGCGGCTATCTGGCAGGATTGGCATTCGGGACAACTATCGTTGCTACTGTTGCGGGTATGATGACCGTTGTTTTGCTGTTTTCTTTTTTCGGCGACTTTATGCGTACGCAAATTGTCAGTCGCTTCTTCACAAATAAGAAGCGTTTCACTGCAAGGAATAGAAAGTTTGTAACTATCTGGAGAAAATATGGACTCGTCGGTGTCGCAGCACTTACACCGGTATTGCTTACACCGATCGGGGGATCTATTCTCGCGGTTAGCTGTGGTGCGCCGCGCAACAAGCTTCTTCTTTACATGTTTATAAGCGCAGTTGCGTGGGCTCTGATATTCAGCAGCGCTACTTATGCTTTAGGGAGGGAGTTTTTATCGGAATACATTTAGCGCATGGAAGAGGATTTAATCATTACCCTTGTTTTCGTCGGGAAGAATTTCAATATCGCTTATCAATACCATCCTTGCGATGGCCTGACCGGTTTTTGTAGCAGCTAACCCGCCAAGCGCCGTTTCTTTGTATCGGGTTTCCATGCTTGCTCCGATTTCACCCATTGCTTCGATTACCTCATCCACAGGAATGACGCTGCTCACATTCGCCAGCGCGATTTGGGCTGAGCTGTTGGCAATGGCCGCTGCGCTGGCATTGCGAACGACACACGGTACTTCTACCAGTCCCGCAACGGGATCGCATACGAGTCCCAGCATACATTGAACCGTGATGGCAACAGCATTAAATATCTGATCGGCGTCGCCTTTGAGGCAATAGATAATTGCGCCTGCCCCCATGGCCGCAGCTGTGCCCGTTTCGGCCTGGCAGCCGCCGACGGCGCCGGAAATAGACGCCTTCTGTTCCATGATGAGCGCGATACCTGCAGCAAGCAACATAGCCCTGAGGATTTGTTCGTCTGAGATGTCATGAATCTCTTGCAGCGTATACAATACCCCGGGCATTATACCGCTGGCACCAGCCGTCGGGGCAGCGACGATTCTCCCCATACAGGAATTAACTTCTTTTGCCGCCAAGGCACGCGAGATGAGATTTTGAAACTCTTTCGATAACACAGATTTTGGATGCCTGTACACTTTCTTTGCACCATTGTTGATCATACCGGACCGTGACACCATATCTTCCTCCAAACCAGCATGAACTGCTTCCTTCATTACCTTCCAGGCCGCGCCCAGCCCCGCCATTGTGTCTTCCCGCCTCCTGCCTTTCTGAAACTCTTCGTATTCAAGGACAACGTCAACCAAAGACATCGATTTCTCAATGCTGTATTTCTTCCAACCAGCGAACGAATCAAATAGAAAAGACATCCGGTTACCTTGTTGGTGATGATTGAAAACTTATTTACAAAGCAGCAGGATAATGCATTATCGAAGCATCTCCGGACTACGCCGAGGCAGCCTCCTTGCTTACATACTCCTCAATCGGAATACAGCTGCAAACGAGATTGCGATCACCATATGCATTATCTATCCTGCTGACTGAAGGCCAGAACTTCGCCTCTTTGACGAACGGCAGCGGATACGCAGCCTTTTGGCGGCTGTACGGCAATGTCCATGAATCCGCCGTAATCACGGCTGCGGTATGGGGCGCGCGCTTAAGCACGTTGTTCTCTCTGTCGGCTGTTCCGTTCTCGACCTCTTTAATTTCATTCCGGATTTCAATGAGGGCGTCTGCAAAGCGATCGAGTTCTTCTTTCGGTTCACTTTCCGTTGGCTCAATCATTAACGTACCGGCTACCGGAAATGACACCGTTGGAGCATGGAAACCATAGTCCATCAAACGCTTGGCAATATCCTCCACCTCAATCCCGGATTTCTTGAATTCGCGGCAGTCCACGATCATCTCATGCGCACACCGACCGTTCGCGCCGGTGTAGAGTATTCTGTAGTGGCCTTCCAGACGCTCTTTGATATAGTTGGCGTTGAAGATGGCAACTGAAGTAGCTCGCGTCAGTCCCGGTCCGCCCATCATCGCGATGTACGCATAAGAAATAGCAAGAATGCTTGCGCTTCCCCATGGCGCAGCAGAGACTGCGTGAATGGCTTTCTCACCACCTACTTTCACCACCGGATGTCCAGGGAGATAAGGCTTTAGCTTATCATTGCAGCATATCGGGCCCATACCCGGTCCGCCACCACCGTGGGGTATGCAAAACGTTTTATGCAGGTTAAGATGGCAAACATCGGCGCCAATGTTCGCAGGAGAAGTAAGACCCACTTGCGCGTTCATATTAGCTCCATCCATGTACACCAGGCCGCCGTTTTTATGAATCGACTCGCAGATCGCGGCAATCCCTTCTTCGAACACGCCATGTGTTGAGGGATAAGTGACCATCAGGCATGAAAGCTTGTCCTTATATTGCAGAGCTTTCTCTTTCAGATCGGTTACATCGATCTTGCCGTCGGAGTCCGATCTTATAACGACGACAGACATGCCAGCCATTACCGCGCTGGCGGGGTTTGAGCCGTGAGCAGAGGCAGGAATCAAGGCGATGTTGCGATGGCTCTCTCCACGGTCCTCGTGATAGGCGCGGATAACCATTAATCCGGCATATTCACCTTGCGCACCGCTATTGGGCTGAAGCGAAACGCCGCTGAAGCCGGTAATTTCTCTTAATGCATCCTCCAGGGCGGAAATCATTTCCTGATAACCGAGCGTCTGATCATCAGGAGCAAAGGGGTGAATGTTGCCAAGCTCCGGCCACGTTACAGGAATCATTTCCGATGTGGCATTTAACTTCATGGTACATGAACCCAACGCTATCATAGAGTGCACCATGGAAAGATCTTTGTTTTCCAGCCGCTTTATGTACCGCAACATTTCATGTTCAGAGTGATGCGTATTAAACACAGGGTGTGTCATGAAAGCAGAAGTCCGTTCCAGACCTTCTGACCATTTCAATTCCTGCCCGTTAGTCGACATACCCGCAGCATTTTTTCCTGCAGCAGCAGCAAATATTTCCAGGATTAAATTCACGTCCGAAATTGTAGAGATTTCGTCCAACGCTATGCCTACATGATTATCCTTAAAATAGCGGAAGTTAACTTCCCGTGATTTGGCTTCGTTGAGAATTGCTGACTTATCTGAAACAGCTACTTTCAAGGTGTCAAAATAATCTTTGTTAACCTGACGGATACCCAGCGCCTTTAAGCCGCTGTCCAGCGTCCTGGCAAGTCCATGAATACGACCAGCAATTCTCTTGAGCCCGGCAGGGCCATGGTAAACGGAGTACATACCTGCCATCACAGAGAGCAGTACCTGTGCAGTACAGATATTGGATGTGGCCTTCTCGCGCCGGATGTGCTGTTCCCTGGTCTGCAGCGCCATACGATAACCGGAATTTCCAGAGGCATCAATTGAAGCGCCGATGATCCTGCCTGGCATCTGACGTTTGAACTCGTCTTTGGTGGCAAAGAAGGCGGCATGCGGCCCGCCAAAACCCATTGGAACTCCAAAACGCTGACTTGAACCCACCACAACATCTGCTCCCATGTCACCGGGAGATTTCATGAGTACCAGGCTCATAAGGTCCGCGCCCATGATAACCAGGATTTCTTTTTCGTGACAGGTTTCGATCAACGATCTGTAGTCCGTTATTGAACCGTTGTCGTTTGGATTCTGAATATAAACAGCAAAGATATCGTGGTCCCGAAGGTCAAGTTTTTGAATATCGCCGACAACGAGTTCAACACCAATAGGTGTAGCTCTTGTTTTCAAAACTTCCAGTGTTTGAGGGAACACATGCTGGTCAACAAAGAGCTTTTTGGAGTTTATGTGCGACGACTTACGGGAAGCATACATGAGGTGCATTGCCTCTGCGGCGGCGGTGCCTTCGTCCAGGAGCGATGCATTTGCGATCTGCATTCCGGTAAGGTCGATCACCATCGTTTGGTAGTTGATCAGCGCTTCCAGCCTGCCTTGTGCGATTTCTGCCTGGTAGGGCGTGTACGCAGTATACCATCCGGGATTCTCCAGGATATTCCGGAGTATTACTCCAGGGGTAATAGTATTGTAATACCCCATGCCGATATAGGATTTGTACATGAGGTTCCGGGAAGCTATGGCCTTGAAATCCTGCAAAAATTCATATTCGGATTTTGCTTCAGGGAGGTTTAATGCTTTCTTAAGACGAATGCTTGCAGGTACAGTCTGATTGATCAGTTCTTCTACGGAAGCCGCCTTCACGACCTTTAGCATTTCTTCTACTTGCGCGGATTGTGGTCCGATGTGTCTGTTTTCAAATTTTTCCTTATAATGGGAATCTATTTTCATCTGAATTGTTTGATTTTCAAGATATTAATTGATTTATCGACGCGTCGGCAAGTAAGCTCAAAGGTAATTCAGGATTCACAGATTTAACAATATTGGATGGCGTCTCTGACAGAAATCTTACTTTTACTGAATTCTAATTTGCCCCTATCGCATGAAGCTCTTCACCAGGCCCGTCTATCTCAGTGTTATGAACAAAGTAAAAATTTTTGCGTTCACGTCCCTGCTAACTGTTTTCTCCCCTTGCTTTGGCCAGGATCCGAAAATCAAAGCTTACGGCGAGAAGGTATCCGCGGATGAATTGCGGGAATACTTATCTATTTTGGCATCGGATGCAATGGAGGGTCGCGAGACGGGAAAGCGAGGTCAGAAAATGGCTGCCGCGTTTGTGCGATCGCATTTTGGTGATTTGGAATTGACCCCCCCGGTAGCGGGTGATTACCTTCAGCCGCTGGACCTATATACCATTGTTGCGGGTGACACCTATCTGATGGCGGGCGACAAAAAGCATTCGAATTTTACTGATATAGTATTCTATGGCAATGACAACAGCGAAGGGGAAGTTTCATTGCCGCTGGTGTTTATCGGAAAGGGGACAGATGCCGATATTGGAGAGGTGGACGTCAAGGGAAGGGCGGTGCTGATGTTTATCGATGGTCCGTGGCTGGCCGGGAATAAGGAGATTATGTCGGTGCGCGAAAAAGGAGCAGCAATGGTCTTTGTTTGCAACACGACTAATAAGGCGGAATTCGATAAGATAAGTAAACAGATCAGGTCGATGTCGGCGCAGCCCGGGCTGAGCCTGACAAAGCCGGAACACGCAGACTACGAAACGCCGGGCATCTTTGTTGTTTCGCCTACCGTGCTTCAGGATCTGATGGGAGTAAGCTTTGAAAAACTGAAAGCTGCTGCTGATGGCAACAATAGAAAGGCTTTGAAAAAAATAAAGCCTGTCGTTGTTAAGTATCAGGTAACAACTAATGTAAAGAAAGTGAGCACAGAAAACGTCCTGGGTCTGGTTGAAGGTTCAGACAAAAAGAATGAAATCGTGGTTGTGACTGCACACTACGATCATATCGGTGTTAAATCCAATGGTAGCGGTGATGTCATTAACAATGGTGCTGACGATGATGGTTCGGGTTCTGTAGCGGTTATGGAGCTGGCGAAAGTGTTCAGCGAGGCAAAGAAAAATGGAGATGGCCCACGTCGCAGTATTCTGTTTATGCTGGTTACCGGAGAAGAATTTGGATTGTTAGGATCGGAATTCTACACCGAACATCCAATCTACCCATTGGAAAATACTGTGGTGGACTTAAACATTGACATGATCGGCAGACGTGATCCCAAGCACAAGAATGATGCTCCTTACTTGTATGTCATAGGAGCCGACAAATTATCGAGTGACTTGAACGACGTTAGTGAGAATATGAACGAGATGTATTCGAAACTGAATTTTGACTACACCTACAATGACGCGGCACATCCCGACAGATTGTACTACCGTTCGGATCATTGGAATTTTGCCAAAAGAAATATCCCGGTCATTTTTTATTTCGACGGAATTCACGAAGATTATCACCGTGTATCCGATGAGGTATCGAAGATAGATTTTGATCTATTGGCCATGCGCACCCGGTGCATCTTCTATACCGCATGGGAATTAGCAAATCGCGAAGAGCGGATAATGCCGGACAAGCAGTAAAGGAACCTGCAGCGGTGGGGCGGGTAAGAATCGGGTCACTCTGCCAGCCCGCTGCCGGTTCACATGCACGACAGCACCTCTAAATGAACTCAGCCGCGTTCGGCTTCGCCTTAAGGTCGTTAACAAACCTTCTGAACTGTTCTTCTTTATCTTTCTCGCAGACAATAATCACATTTCCAAACTCGCCCACGAGATATCCATTAAGACCTTGTACCACGATAAGCTTATCTGCTGAGCCACGAATAATCGAGTTCCTTGTATCGTAGAGCTGGGCACTGGCAGTAACGGCATTGTTATGATCATCCTTGGGTGAGATCTCATGAATTGACGCCCATGACCCCAGGTCAGACCAGGAGAAAGTGCCCAGGCATACAAAAACGTTTTCTGCCTTTTCCATGATACCATAATCGATAGAAATATTTTTACACTGTGAATAGGCGCCGAGAATAGCTTCCTTTTCTTCAGGTGTTCCAAGTTTGGATTTTGTTTCGTCAAATACCTCAGACATCTCGGGAAGGTATTTGTGGAAAGCATCCGTAATGGCCCTTACACCCCAGATAAAAATTCCCGAGTTCCATACAAAATCACCACTCTCGATAAACTTCTTGGCAAGAGACAATTCAGGCTTTTCTGTAAATGTTTTGACCCTCTTGATAAATGTCTTGTCCGTATGGTATTGAATATATCCATATCCTGTTTCGGGACGGATCGGCGGGATGCCGACGGTGATCAGCTTGTCCTGGCTCTTCGCCTGATCACTTGCCTTTTTGATAATGTCTTGAAACTCATCTTCCTTCATGATGAGATGATCGGACGGCGTAACAACAACGACGGCATCCGGATTTTTCAGGCCTATTTTATAGCTCGCGTATGCAATGCAGGAGGCAGTATTCTTTCGCATCGGCTCCGTCAATATCTGCTCGTCCTTTAACATCGGCAGCTGCTCCTTTACCAGATGTTCGTGTTCTTCGTGGGTTACAACATAAATGTTTTCAAGCGGACAAAGAGGGAGAAATCGGTCGCATGTTGATTGCAACAGAGTTTTGCCTGTTCCGAGCACGTCAAGAAATTGCTTCGGCTTGGAGTTTCGACTGTAGGGCCAAAAGCGGACGCCCACGCCGCCTGCCATCAGGATTACAAATAGATTCTTGTTCATTTATATTTCGGCACTAAATAATTCTATCAATGACGTTCTTTGCATCATGTGTTGAAAGCGCGCGGTGCTTTATACGATTCCCTCCTTTAACAGATCGTGAAGGTGTATAAAACCGGCGATTTTATCACCATCTATCACTGCAAGTTGTGTGATATTGTTCTCCTGCATTTTATGCAACGCTTTTACCGCCAGGTCATCTTTCTCAATTGTTTTTGGCGTTCTTGACATGATGTCTGCTGCGATCACATTACCTAAATTGGTGGTTTTTTGCAACATACGCCTCAGATCGCCGTCCGTAATAATGCCCAGCAGTTGTTTTTCACCGTCAACTACTGCCGTGCATCCAAGTCGCTTGGAAGAAATTTCAAGTATCACGTCGCGCAGGATAGCTTTTGGTCCGATTAGCGGTAACTCGTTGTGAACATAGATATCAGACACCTTCAAATACAATTGCTTTCCTATTATACCTCCCGGATGATATTCAGCAAAGTCTAAGGTGGAGAACTCGCGCATCTCAAGCAAACAAACGGCAAGCGCATCGCCCAATGCCATGTGCGCAGTTGTGCTTGTAGTAGGCGCAAGGTTGTGCGGGCATGCTTCTGATGCAATCGTTGCATTCAGAACGAAATCGGCTTGCTGCGCAAGATATGAATTTGTATTACTCACTAGTGCAACAAGCTTGGAGCCTCTTCGTTTGAGTAATGGAACGAGTACCTTGATCTCTGGCGTGTTTCCGCTTTTTGAAAGACAGATCACAATATCCTGAGATTGGATCATTCCAAGATCGCCGTGAATGGCGTCAGCTGCATGCATGAACAAAGCAGGCGTACCAGTTGAATTAAACGTGGCAACAATTTTATTGGCAATTATGGCACTTTTGCCAACGCCCGTAACGACCACGCGACCTTTTGCGGAATAAATTTCTTTGGCACAGTTTTCAAAACTATCGTCAATTAAATGGGAGAGATTTTCAATTGCCCGCGACTCATTTATTAAGACATCTCGTGCAATTTTTTTAATATTTTTTACTAAATTCAATTCCTTTTCAAGGTTAGCTTTGCTCACTATGAGTAAAGATACAATTTTAGGTTTATTAAGATGAAAATGATGTTGGTAGAAGAGAAGAACGCGCTTAAGGAAAGACTTAAGGAAATTTTTGGTTACAGCCAGTTTCGAGGCAACCAGGAGACGATTATCCGTAACTTGTTAGATGGAAAGAATACTTTCGTAATCATGCCCACAGGGGCAGGAAAATCACTATGCTATCAATTGCCTGCCATGGTGAAAGATGGCCTGGCCATCGTTATCTCCCCGCTTATCGCACTGATGAAGAATCAGGTTGATCAAATGAATGCATATGGCGTGAATGCGCGCTTTCTGAATTCAACGCTCAGCAAAGGCGAAATCACTCGTTTGAAGAAGGATTGCATGAATGGCGTCGTGAAACTGCTATACGTGGCTCCCGAATCTTTGAATAAAGAGGAAACGATCGAATTTCTGAAGAAGGTAAATGTCTCGTTTGTCGCCATTGACGAAGCCCATTGCATCTCTGAATGGGGACACGACTTCAGACCAGAATACAGGAAGATAAAAACAATGATTCAGAATCTTGGTGATATGCCCGTGATCGCCTTGACGGCAACCGCTACACCAAAAGTTCAGATTGACATCCAGAAAAATCTTCAAATGGAAGAGGCAGATGTATTCATCTCCTCCTTCAACCGGAAGAACCTTTATTATGAAGTAAGGCCCAAAAAGGAAACAAAGAAGCAACTGATCAAATTCCTCAAGGACAACAAGGGGAAGTCAGGCGTGATCTATTGCCTTAGCCGAAAGAAAGTCGAAGAGATTGCACAGCTATTGAACGTAAACGGATTCAGAGCGGCGCCCTACCATGCCGGTCTCGACCCGGACGTGCGGATGAAGAATCAGGATGATTTTCTCAATGAAGAGGTCGATATAATTGTTGCCACCATCGCATTCGGAATGGGTATCGACAAACCAGATGTACGGTTCGTCATCCATTATGACGTACCTAAATCACTGGAAGGTTATTATCAGGAAACGGGTCGCGGTGGCCGCGACGGTCTGGAAGGATATTGCCTTATGTTCTATAGCCACAATGACCTGAATAAGCTGGAGAAGTTCAACAAGGATAAACCAGTACAGGAACGTGAGAACGCCCGTGTGTTACTCCAGGAAATGGAATATTATGCTGAATCTCCTGTCTGCCGGAGAAGACAATTGCTTCATTACTTCGGTGAGGAGTATAAGCAAGAGAACTGCGGCATGTGCGACAATTGTGTTCATCCACGGGATACATTTGATGGGACAGTTGCGGTCAAGTTGGTACTCGAAGCAGTTCAGCAAACTAACGAACGCTTTGGGCTGAATCACCTGGTAAATGTTATTCGCGGTGTAGAAGATGAATACGTAAAAAGCTATGGTCACTTCGATCTTGCCGCATATGGCAAGGGGGATGGCGATGATGCCGACTACTGGAAGTCGGTTATCAGGCAAACATTGATCTACCAATACCTTGAAAAAGATATCGACAATATTGGCGTCCTGAAGATCAGCGAACGCGGTAAGTCATTCTTAAAGAAACCACACGCCATTGAACTCGCGCGCGATCACGATTTCACAACTGAAATAGAGGAAGAAGAAGAGTCTGCAGATAAACCGATTAACACAAAAGCCTACGACGTAAAACTGTTTGAGGTTCTTAAAACGCTTCGCAAGAAAATTGCACGGGACAAGAATCTTCCTCCCTTTGTTATATTCCAGGATCCGTCACTGGAGGAAATGGCTACTACCTATCCAACCTCGAACGAAGAGCTCGCGCAGGTGAATGGTGTTGGGATGGGTAAAGTGAAAAAATTCGGCAGGGAATTTATTTCGGTGATCCAGCAGTATGTCGACGATAATGACATTGAAACGGCGAACGAAGTAGTTATTAAATCCTCCGTTGCTAAGTCGAAGACGAAGGTATTGATCATCCAGCAGATCGACCGGAAGGTCGACCTTGAAGAGATCGCCGAGAAAGCAAGGATGTCCTTTGAAGACTTGCTTACCGAGATTGAAAATATCTGCTACTCCGGCACGAAGCTGAATCTTGGTTACTACATCGATCAGGTTATCGATAGGCATAAGCAGGATGACATTCATGACTATTTCATGAACGCTGAAACCGATAGCCTCGAACAGGCGCTTGGTGATGGAACAATGGCGGAATACTCCGAAGAGGAAGTGAGAATGATGCGCATAAAGTTCATGTCAGAATACGCAAATTAGATTTGAAAGCGTTCGTTCTCGACATCGAAACGTGAATGACGTGGTCATTCACGTTTTTTCGTTTTCAACCAGCTGATCATTTAAATACCGGTTCAGATATGCCCATTAACCCCATTGTAACCTGTTTTATTTGACCGAATTCACGTTATCTTTGACATTGAACCGAACAGAGATCAATGAACATTCTCGTAATTGGCAATGGTGGAAGGGAGCATGCCCTTGCCTGGAAGATCAGGGAAAGCCCGTTATGCCAAAAGGTCTATGTAGCGCCGGGCAATGCCGGAACTTGCCTGGTTGCCGAGAATGTACCGGTGGAGGCCGACGACTTTGAACGCCTTGGCAAATTTTGTCTGGAGAAATCTATCTCCTTGATAGTTGTTGGCCCCGAAGGTCCATTGGTGAATGGCATTCGTGACTACTTCGAGCACGACCCGTCCTTGAAAGGGATACTTATGGTTGGACCTGGCAAACTCGGAGCGCGGCTAGAAGGCAGTAAAGATTATTCCAAGCAATTCATGCTGCGTCATGATATTCCAACAGCAAAGGCACAAACCTTCGCTGTCGCTGACCTGGTTCGGGCGCTTGATTATATTTCTGAATGTAAGCCTCCGATCGTCCTAAAGGCAGACGGATTAGCAGGTGGTAAGGGTGTTGTGATTACCCTCAGCCGGGGTGAGGCGAAAGCTGTCATCAAGGAGATGCTGGTTAACAAAAGGTTTGGGGCCGCAAGCTCAAAGGTGTTGATCGAAGAATTTTTAAATGGCATCGAGCTTTCCGTGTTTGTTTTAACTGACGGAAAGAATTATGTTTTGCTTCCTGAAGCAAAGGACTATAAACGAATCGGCGATGGAGATACTGGACCGAATACCGGCGGAATGGGCGCGGTTTCGCCAGTGGTTTTTGCTGATCCTTCCTTTATGGCCAAAGTCGAAGACTTAATTGTTAAACCGACAATTGCGGGACTGAATCAGGAAGGCATAGACTACAAAGGTTTTATCTTTGTGGGAATAATGAATGTTGGCGGCAATCCTTTTGTAATCGAGTATAACGCACGAATGGGTGACCCTGAGACCCAGGCAGTAATGCCGCGTATCAAAAGCGACTTTGTCGAATTGCTGGTGGCCGCGGCAAAGGGCGAGCTGAAAGGCAAAAAGCTTGAAATCAATACTCACGTCGTTGTTACGATAGCGCTCGTTTCCGGCGGATATCCTGGATCATACGAAACGGCAAAGGTTATTCATGGACTTGAAGACCTACAGCAGGCTGCTGTATTTCATGCAGGAACTGCTAAACAGAAGGAATCGGTTCTGACGGACGGAGGCAGGGTGCTCACGGTTTCGGGCGAAGGCAATTCTGTTGCGGAAGCCCGCGCCAAAGCCTACAAGACAGCCTCCTCAATCAAATGGGATGGCCTGTATTACCGAAAGGACATTGGACAGGATTTACTGAACTATAAAGGATAAGCGGGATGGGATGCTCATGTGGATCAACAAAAAGCGGAGCGGTATCAGGTTGCAAGAACAACGGCGCTTGTAATACCGGCGGTTGTAATAAGATGAATGTGTTCGACTGGCTGTCAAACATGGACATGCCACAGGAGGACAAGTTCAACATCGCGGAAGTCCGCTTTAAAAATGGCCGCAAGGAATTTTTCGTCAACAGCGATAAGCTGCCCCTGACCACTGGCGATGCCGTTGTAGTGGAAGTGCCCAGTGGACACCACATCGGCCACGTGTCCATGCAGGGTGAATTGGTACGCCTTCAAATGCAGAAGAAAAAGATCGCACCTGACGGGGATATCAAAAAAATCTACCGCCTTGCCCACCAGAAGGACCTGGAAAAATTTGAAGAGGTAAAAAGGAGAGAGCTATCAACGTTGTATCGCGCCCGTGAAATCATCCGAAACCTGAAGCTCGAAATGAAACTCTCCGATATCGAATATCAGGCAGACAATATCAAGGCGACGTTCTTTTATTCCGCCGATGACCGTGTGGATTTCCGTGAACTGATCAAGTTCCTGGCAGGCGAGTTTAAGATCCGTGTTGAAATGCGACAGATCAGCTTGCGGCAAGAAGCGGGAAGACTGGGTGGGATAGGCGTTTGCGGCCGTGAGCTCTGCTGCTCCACGTGGCTCAGTGACTTCAAAAATGTTGCAACGAGCGCCGCACGCTATCAAAATCTGTCCCTTAATCCGAGCAAACTGTCCGGACAATGTGGCCGCCTTAAATGCTGCCTGAATTACGAACTTGAAACTTACATGGAGGCGTTAGAGCACATCCCGAAGATCGAGGGTCCGTTGCTAACAGACAAGGGTGAAGCGACGCTTCAAAAAACAGACATCTTCAGAAAAATCATGTGGTTTGGTCTGGTTTCAGAGAACACCTGGTTCCCCCTCGACGTGGAGCGTGTAAATCAAATTCTGAAATTGAATCGCGACGGCAAGAAACCGGCAACACTTGATCTGGATGTGCTCGCAGAAAAGATTCCCGTGGAAACTTTAAACAGTGACCTGGCCCGGATGGATCACAAATTCAAAGGCAAGTCAAAAAAACGGCCGAAGAAAAAAGGCGGCGGTGACAAGAGGAATAACAATAACAACCGTAATCCGAAACCTGGCAATCAGCGATGAGAATTGTGTTTGTATTATGCATGGCCGCCATTTTACTTTGGTCATGCGATGACAATAGGGTTTATGAACACATCATCGACTTTGATCATCGTCAATGGATCGTTTCAGAAAAACCTTCATTCGAATTTGTTATCGATGACATCCAGGCCGGATACAACCTTTACGGCGATGTCCGTAACGCTGTAGCCTTTCCTTATTCGCGTTTTTTCTTTATGTATTATTTGCAAGATTCTACCGGTGCAGAAATTCAGAACAAGTTGATGACAGTACTGCTGTTCGATGCGAAGACAGGTAAGCCGTTTGGAAAAAGTGGGATTGGAGATTTGTATGATCATCGATTCATTCTGTTGAAAAATTTTCAGTTCAGGAAAAAGGGTACCTACCGGATCGTGTTTGAACAATTCATGCGCATGGATACCCTTCCCGGCATATTGGCGGTAGGTCTGCGAGTAGAAAAAGCATTACCAGGTTCAGAAGTCACGACGTATTAGGTACAGCTGTAAGATACCCGCTGCAAGCTTATAACTTTGGCTGCTACGATCAGTTAATATATAACCTATGAAGAAGCGAATACTATTTATCCTCGCAATAAGCATATCATTCCCCGGCATATCATTTCTGGGATACGGCGCTGTGACCCTCCCCAAACTGATAGGAGACAATATGATTATTCAACGCAACAAACCCATCATTATCTGGGGATGGGCTGCTCCGGATGAAAAGGTTACGGTACAGTTTAAAAGCCAATCTAAGAAAGCGACTACCGACAAGAGCGGTAAGTGGAAGATCACATTTGAGCCCGAGCAGGCTGGTGGCCCGTTTCAACTGGTCGTGAAGGGAAAGAATACAATTACCATCAACAATATTTTAGTGGGTGAGGTTTGGGTATGCTCGGGACAGTCAAACATGGAGTGGACTGTCCACAATTCGAATAACGCTGCTGAAGAAATCCGGCGGGGAGATTTTCCACAGATCCGGCAGTTTCTCGTGCCTAAATCGGTTTCCGCAACGCCGAAGGAAGATTTGCCTTCGGGTGACTGGAAATTATGCACACCTGAAGCCGTAGGCGACTTCACTGCAGTAGGTTACTTTTTCGCGCGTGAGTTGTACAATGAACTTAAAATTCCTATCGGACTAATTAATACGTCCTGGGGAGGAACACATTCTGAAACATGGACAAGCCGCGCTGCCTTTGAACAGAACGAGGAATTTAAACAAATGATCTCATCAATGCCCCTGTTGGATCTGGATGAGTTATCTCGTAAGCGCAAGGAGCAACAAATTCAAACCCTTAGTAAAATGGGGGTAACTTTGCCGGCTAAAGGAGTTGAGCAATGGAAGGAAGTAACTTTTGCCGACAGCCAATGGAAGACAATGACAGCGCCGGGACTATGGGAACAACAAGGTCTGGCAGACTTGGATGGTGTCGTATGGTTCAGAAAATCCATTACGCTCGATGCTAATGCCGCTGGCAAAGAAGCGACACTGGAGCTGGGTATGATCGACGATTCTGACGAAACTTTTTTAAATGGCAAAAGCGTCGGCGCTACAAATAATAAATACAATGAGAAAAGAAAGTATTCCATTCCCGCAGGTATTCTGAAGTCTGGTGCCAACGTGATAGCTGTACGCGTTACTGATACCGGCGGTGGCGGCGGCTTCCACGGTGATGCGAAGGATATGAAACTATCAATTGCCGGAGAAAATGAACAATCTTTATCCGGATCATGGGGCTTCATGGTGGAATCGATTAACACTATTTTATCGGGTGATCCCAATAGCTATCCGACACTTTTATTTAATGCAATGATCCATCCGATCTTAAATAGCAGTATCGCAGGAGTCCTTTGGTATCAGGGCGAGTCAAATGCGGGGCGCGCATATCAATACCGCAGTGCATTCCCGTTGATGATCAATGATTGGAGAAAGCACTGGAAGCAGGGAGATTTCCCATTCTATTTCGTGCAGCTCGCAAGCTTCAATGCCGAAAACGGTACTAGTGAAAAGGGCAGTGCCTGGGCAGAATTGCGCGAAGCGCAAACCATGACACTCAAATTACCCCGTACGGGAATGGCTGTGACGACCGACATTGGTGAAGCAAATGACATACATCCCCGGAACAAACAGGAT
The DNA here is from genome assembly GCA_031400145.1 of Chryseolinea sp. Taxonomy (GTDB): domain Bacteria; phylum Bacteroidota; class Bacteroidia; order Cytophagales; family Cyclobacteriaceae; genus Chryseolinea. Next base: position 15,300 of record JANNPM010000336.1, read on the forward strand.
GTGGGGAAGCGATTGGCGGCAATTGCCCTCGCTAATGATTACGGACAAAAAAAAGTTTTCAGCGGTCCGGCCTTTAAGGCCCTGGAAGTCGAGGGCAATAAAGTTCGAATTTCCTTTTCCGGTATTGGCACTGGCCTTCTGGTAAAGGATAAATATGGATATCTAAAGGGATTCGAGGTCGCCGGGACTGATCAGAAATTTTATTATGCAAAGGCCACGATCGATGGAGATATAGTAATCGTTTCTGCTGAACAGGTTGCGAAGCCTGTCGCAGTGCGGTTTGCATGGGCCGACAATCCTGAGGATGCAAATCTTTTCAATAAAGAGGGTTTTCCTGCAATACCCTTTCGCACGGATGATTGGAAGGGTATCACCGCGGAATCCAGGTTTAGTTTTAAGTAGGCCATCAATTAATTTCTCTGACAATGCGCGAACGCGAAGAATTGTCCTAAGTCCTTACCTTGCCATAAACTCCGTTAAATGGTAAAATTTATCATCCATACACTGAAGCGGTATGCCTGGTTTCGTAGAATCAATGCGAAGCTTACTTATAGCTTGCTTGCCAAGTACATCCCCGCTACCGACTGGCACTTCATGAATTATGGTTACGTCCCAAGTGATGAAGAATGTGCGAAGGTTTCTGCGGTTGCACCCGGCCCTCAAAGGTTTCCAATGCAGATGTACCACTATCTCGCGTCCATGACGGTAATTAAAGACATGGATGTTCTTGAAGTAGGGAGCGGTCGCGGTGGTGGTGCGAAGCACATAGCGACGAAGTTCAGCCCAAAATCTTATATCGGAATGGATATTGCGCAGAGCGCAGTCGAGCTTGCCGATAGGATCCACGTTGCGCCAAACCTAAAGTTCATTCAGGGTTCAGCGGAATCTATACCATTGCCGGACAACAGCATAGACGTTGTTATCAATGTCGAATCTTCTCATGCATATGGTTCAGTTTGTAATTTCTTAAAAGAAGTGACGCGGGTATTGCGACCTGGCGGATATTTCCTGATAGTGGATTTTCGAAACCAGGAAAACTTCGAGAATATGGAAACACTCAAGGCTCAACTCCATGAAACAGGAATGCAGTTTATCAAGGAGGAAAATATTACGCAGAATGTTATCTGTTCTATCGAGGCCGAGGATGAGTCAAAAAAGGAACGCATCAAACAATTGATACCTGCAAGATGGCAAACCCTGTTTGGGGAATTTGCTGGCGTCGTGGATTCAAAATTTTATCAGACGCTGAAGGCAGGATCCCGACGCTATTACAGATTCGAGTTGAGGAAAAATCCGTTATAGCATTACTTTTTCAGTTTAGCCAGGTATTCCACCATATCCGTTATTTCGCGTTTTGAAAGCAAGTCCCATCGGCATTTTACTCTTGTAGGTAACGGTTTTGACCGACTAACGGTACGCCTGGATGGGAATAGATTTTAAATCTAACGCAGAAACACCGCCTTGCTACACAGTTCGATTTGAAGTAACCGGCTGAAGCTTCGCAATGGCGGTGTCGCCATGGTGACGGCTGTTGATATATTCAGTGCGGATATTATGTACATCTTCCAACATGGCGCTATCGAAGGAGGAGGGCTTCGGGATAATATAAACCACCTTTGCTTCCATAAATTTTGCGGCGAAATCATGAATCATCCGTACCGTCAACGAATCCTGAATTTCCTGGTTTACGAGAATGTAAACTTTGTTTAACGTAAAAGGATAAGCTAACCTTTGAAAAAAACTTAGGTCAGGCTTATTATAATCAACGTATCCTTTGATGCGCTCTCCTATTGGCGCGTTGTTGACAATTTTATTTGAATAGAAATTGGGCGAGATCTGAAATGCGATTTCATCACCGTTGATCTTTATTCGAAGGCGTTCCTTAAGCAATTCGCAGTATATATTCATAAGGTTTGTTCTTAATCGGTTAACACCCTTTGACCTCTGCCGCAATCCACAAAAATTGAACCCGTTCAAAGTAAAAAGCCACTCGCAAATAGGACAGGCTGTTTTAGACAGAACAAACGATAGAACATGCCTTTAAATTTATCCTATTGGCCACCGGCAAATTAATTTAAGCACTTTATTCCACATGATGGGGAATAATTTTGACTAGAAGGCAATTTAAGGAAAAAGGGATAACTTTAGCAGAGCCAATACTTCCCTCTATTTCGGTAGAAAATGATATGCTGATATTCGCTTCTTCAGATACAGTAACTCAGGCGATGGATGACCTGGACTTTAAGTACGAGCTAAGAAATCCATTTACTAAGTTCTCTATCGTTATTGCTCTGTCTGTCCCGGCCCAATGAGGAACGAATGCCAAGCCCGACTTGCGCGTCACTGTCAGCCGTTGCCGAAGGTAATTTAGTTAATGGAATGAAAATATACTGGCTGCTGCCGGACATTTCTTATACATTTTGTTGGCAGCTGGCCGTTTTTACCGGAGGATATTTTTAACCTTCTCAGGATCCTGGCGACTGTTCCATATAGTCAGGATGTGAATTTGGGATTCAGTCTCTTCGTAGATTATCAAATAGTCGCGCACAATTTTGATTCTTGTATTGATATCATCGGTCGGTTTGCCAATCTGCGGAAACTCGGTTATGATTTTGACTGACTCTTTAAATAGTTGATTTAACTTTTTGCTATACGTACTTGATTTATTTCTCAGCCGCCAATATTCTAGAATCTCTTTCCTTTCTCTCTGCGCGACCACACTACTTCTTTAGCCATTCGTCAATTTCATGGTTAGCTTGATCATCTGCCAAAAATTCTCCATTGTTGATTTGCTGCCTGCCTTCGTTAACTGCTTTCCGCTGCTCGTCTGTCAACTAGTATACTTCAATGTCCTGCGTTTCAAGTTCAAGGAGCCTGTAAGCTTCTTCAAGCAGATTTTCATTATCAGTCTTTTGAATTTTATCAATAAGCCGTTTTCTCAGTTCTATAGTCGACATATGCTTAGAATATTTGTCACAATTTAGCGATTTTTTACATTGAAAAGTTGTGCATCTTTTCTTAAAACGGCTTGCTGCCAACGGCCGTGCATACGTGCATAAGCAGTGGCTGGATAAGAAGGGCTTGGTATGTGCTGGTATTTTCCACTTCCCGCAACATCTGTAGTATACGATACCAGGTTACACGATTTGTTGACAACACTGCCGCTATAGGAAATCAAGCTGCCATCACTAGGCTGAGTGCTTGCAATACGTGGTTTGCCTAACCAAATTGTCTTTCGATTGGATACAGCGCTGCGTGCCACAGGATGGAGCAATAATAAATGTTATTGTTCCAGAGCCGCTGGTGGTGCTGTTGAAAACAAATTTGCTGGCGTAGCTGCCCAGGTTATGCTTGACCCGCCGCTACTGGTGCAAACAACGGAGGGACTTCATCAGAATGAACCTAAAGCAATGCATAAAGCGATATGTCTATGCTGCTTCTCGTTTAAACTTTTCTTTTTTATCGTTATCTCTCCTTTTCTTCGCCTGAAGTTCAAAACCAAATCGCACATTAAACCGTTCGGGGTAATAACTTCGATTTTTTGAATCATAAAGATTATACATAAACTGTACATTGCCAATTACTCTCGGAATAAATGAAAATTCCTTTTTTATTCCCGCAAAGTAGCCCCAGTTCCATTGACGAGTACCCACATCCTGATTTGGTTGGCTTAATTCTACAAATGAATTCATTGACTCCACATCTATCCGGGCAGCAAAACCTTTGAAGACAATTACTTCTGTAAAATTCCTGATGCCGTGGATCTTATTCTCGTTTCCTCCTTGAATGTGTCCGATGATTATTCTTTCATTCCATCCTGATCCGATGCACCGATAGCTTGTGAGGCGATATCGAAGAGAAAGATTTACATCTACCAGCCAGGCTCCCGGCCTCTGAACTTGAAACGTTAAACCCGGAACTAGTTTTTCATAGGGCCTAAGTTTTTTCAAAGGATCGCGCCTTTTTGGCAAGTCCTTTTCTTACTCAATATCGTTCCGGCAGCTTTTTGATATTTTGAAATTTTACCTACGTTTTCCTGAAGCCGCTGGTCGTAAACTGAGAGTTGTTTGAGCGTCATCTCTTTTGCTCTGGCCAGCGTCTGTTTCTTATACTCTTCTGGATTTTTTAACGACTCAATAATGGCCTTCTGTTCTCCGATAACCTGCTCGGCTTCATTTATTGAAGGCGCTGCCGGATTCTCGGGCAATTGAGATATAGCATCTTCTTTCAATGTTTTGACATCATCGAGATTTCCTGTGCTGATACTCTTAATATCATCTGAATAACCTGATACCTTTTCTGATACTTCATCTATCTCGATCGTGGATTTCAGATCATCCAGTTTTTCAGTACTTATGTGTGGCGTTATCTTGTCGCGATTAAGGGTAATCTTATCAATTGTGGTATTCGGTAACGCTAAGGCTGGAGTACCCGCCTTTGGGATCTCAGCGTTAACGTTTATCTCAGAATTAGGTAAATTAATGTCGGATGGCAAACTCCCCTGTCCGTTAGATTCCTTGGAGAGGACCTGCAATTTTTCGTTTATTTTTTCTTCCGGTAATCTCCTCCTCCAACTATATCCGGGTAAGTATGGTTTATTCTCAGATCATCAAAGTATACATCCATGTCCTGGTCACTCTCATTTGAGACATAGATGTAAAGAAATCCTTCCTTTTGAACTGGAATATCCAGTATTAATTTTTCATGGGAATGAGGTGATCCATCGATGGGGATTTTTGCGACGGTGGATACCTGTGCGAAGTCAAAATTTTGCAGCTGGAAATTATTGTCAAACAATAGATAATTTAGAAATGCCCGCGGTTGATCGTCATCCGCTTTTGCCCAAGCGGACAGTAGCGCGAACCCAGGTTCTTCAACCACATTGAATAAGGGACGTCATTGCAGAATATTCGTATGTGATTTACAAATTCCTCAGATGGTAAAGGACACCCTAATCAGCCAACAGCTATCTCAATAAAGCTATCTTCATGGAAGTACATGTTCGCAATCTGAATAAGATCTTCAGCGCTCATGCGGTCTATGCGCAGGATAAGATCCTGATAAAAAGTAGTGGGAAGATTAAATAATATTAAATTTTTCACCTTATCGGCGTGGGCAAAGGAGGTGGTGATCTCCAACTGAAGATTACCGATGAAGTGATTTCTTGCTGTTTCGAGTTCACCCTGATCTATGGAATCACTGCGGAGCCTTTTCAGTTCATGCCGGATCTCATCGAAAGTCAGTTCAACGTTTTCGAGATTCACGTCAGCACCAATAGCAAGGTGGTTGCCGTGCAGCATTGTAGTGAGCGACGATGATATGCCATATGACAAGCCCTTATCCTCACGGATATTTTTCATCAGTCTTGAACCAAAATATCCGCCTAAAATATGGTTGAGAAATATTACGGCTGCATAATGAGGGTCCGCCCGTCCGACGGAAATTTTTCCCATGCGGACAGAAGATTGTACACTGCCGGCTTTGGAAATTATCTGTCTTTCAACTTTAACCGCCTTTGCTTGCGAAACATTTTCCCGCTTCAGCACCTGCGCTTTAAAGATACCGAGCGTGTCTGCAATAAACTTCCGGTGATTCTCAGAAACTTTTCCGGATACGACTATCGTGGCAGACTGGAAAAAGTTATCATAGTGTTCCAGCAATGTCACCCGTTCAAGAGAATTGACTTCATCTTCTTCCAGTTCCTTTCCATAAGGATGCTCTATCCCATACAGGCTTTTTCTGAAAAGTACGGAAGCCTGGAAACTGGTTTTTTCTTTATTGACTTTCAAATTCTGAAGGTAGATGGATTTGAGCTGCGCCAGCTCCTTATCGGGGAATACAGATTCTACAAGCAACTCGAGTAAAAGTGTGAGTGATGATTCGAGGTTCTTGTTCAGACTATAAAGTGAAATGGATATAAAATCCATTCCGGCATTCACCTCAAGGTGTGCTCCAAAATGATCGAAGATTTGCGCGATCTCGTAGCTCGATTTTTGCCCAGTCCCTTTGGACAACATCTGCGACGTAAAGTATGCCGCGCCCCAGGCTTTTTCATACCATCGTCCTGCGGGAAGTATGATCTCGATCTTGCAGACATTCTGACTACCGCCAAGCACAAAATAAAGCTCCGCTCCGTTTTCAAGGATGGTTTTAATTGGATGGATTAAATCAAAGGATGTACTCCGTATGAAGGGCGGTGCGAGCTTGCGGTCGAGCATCGGAATTTATTCCAGAAGATCGTCTTTTTCAGGAAACTCCAAAAGCAAAGTAAAACGCAAGGTTTCGGCAAGCGGGCTTTCGCGTTTATTGACGGGCACAAGGTAAGCCATGTCAATGCCTAACTTTTTTCGACGGAAGCCAAGACCGACGGTCATATACTTGCGATTGCCCTTAGTTTCGGCTTCATTAAAATAGCCGACACGGCCCGCGAAGAGCCCGTCATACCAATATTCTATTCCCACCGACGTCACGATCTCACGCATTTCCTCGCTGAATCCATCTGGCGCATCTCCGAATGAACCGAACATCCCGCTTAGCAGCGTTCTGTCATCGTCCTTGCCATATACAATTGATCCATCCGTTGCACGGATAGGGGGCGTGGGCACCAGGAGTTTGCTG
>JANNPM010000348.1:0-2891 GCA_031400145.1 Chryseolinea sp.
TTTGAAGTTCAGTATTCGTCCACCGTTTTGGAGGACGGGGTGGTTTTATTTGCTGGCGGTTGCGATGTTGGTAGTCGCCGGAACATTGTATATCCAGTATCGGGAGCGTCGATTGATGAATGATAAGAGAATACTCGGAGAAAAGGTTCACACGCGTACATTGGAGATACAGAAACAGGCTGAGGAAATTCAGGCACAAAATAAGGAGATACAATCGCAGGCAGAGGAAATTCAGGTCATCAATGATAATCTGGAGATGATCGTACTGGCGCGCACGCAAGAGCTTGAAAAGAAGACAAAGGCTGCAGAGGAAGCGGCATTCATTATCGCACACGAGCTGCGGGCGCCGGTTGCCAGTGTCCTGGGACTGATCAATCTGATCGCGAAGTCTGAGCTGCCTGACGACGCCAAGGCCATCGTTACACACATGGAGGACTCGGGCGAAAAGTTAGATGTGGTAGTGAGGAACATTACGAAGGCGATTGAGCGGGGAGACAGAAAATAGTGAAAAGTGAAAAGTGGAGAATGAAGACTGGGAAAGTGAGAAAGGTGGAAAGTGGCACAGATGGTCAGGCGAAGATGAGGTGGTAGTAGAAGGACGGTTGGAGGAGCCATTTTTTGTCTTCGACGTGTGCGAGGGCGTCGATCAGGGCCTGGTGGACGGGTTTGCTGCGGTTGGCTTTCTTTATGATGGTGTTAAATAGTATTGGGTAGCGGCAAAGCTTTTGCAAAGTGGCACTGATGAGAAATTCGGGTTGCATGCTGGCGTAGATCTTCCGGTCATACGCGGCGTTGAACGATGCTGAAAACTGATTTGAACGGAAGCAATCAATAGCGTGACTGGCTGCAATTCTGCCACTGCGTATAGCGTTCGCGATACCTTCGCCGGTAAAAGGATCAATCAGAGATGCTGAATCGCCGGTGAGCAAGAAACGGGTACCGGAAATTTTTTTCTTTGCCGAGCCCAACGGGAGACCAAACCCACTTGCCTTTTCCAGCGCACGTGCATGACTAAATCTATTCTTCAAGAGAGGATGTGTTGTTAACAGGCGATGAAGCGTCTGCTGTAAGTTCACTTTTCGGAACGCAACTTCGGAAGAGAGCATTCCGATGCCAACATTAGCCTGACCATCCGGCAATGGAAAGATCCAGAGGTATCCGGGAAGTATATCTGTGAAAAAGTATAGTTCAATGTATTGATCAGCATGGAAACCCTTCACGTTGTCATAGTAGATCCGGAGCCCGGCGCTATAATGCTTACGGTCAATTTTATCCCCTAGCTTTTTAGCTGTAACGGATTGCGCACCTTCAGCGCTGATCATGAGTTTTGCAATGTACTTTCCGTTGGAGGTGGTAACCCGGATGTCCTCATCATTCAAACATGTATCCATCACCTCACAATTTTCTACGAGCGTCACGTATTGTTGTTTCCTGATCTCCTCCACAAGAAAATTATCAAAGGTGTTCCGTTTGCAGATGTAACCCGGTTTCTGCGTGCCGTCATTGAGAAATGGAATATCAACGCTCTGACCGGCCGGAGAGAATATCTTGACACCATGGCAGGCGGTCTTGGCGGTTAATGATTGAAACTTCTCACGCAATGGTTCAGAAAGTTTCGGTAGCTGATTTATCACATCGACGCTTAGTGCATCTCCACAGATCTTGTCACGTGGAAATACTGCTTTGTCCAACAGGGCCACCGACAAACCTGAATTTATCAGCGAAAAAGCAGTGGCGCACCCTGCCGGTCCGGCTCCGGAAATGATTACATCAAAGGATTTTTCCTGCACGTATCAGGGTTAAGGTTTTTGCGTAGAGACAATTCGAAGTGCGAATATCAAATTCGTATGGTGCCTGAGTGCTCTGCCTCCACCTCGTGGTAGTTTCTCCCGATAGTATTATCAGCGCGAGTCGCATTTTGTTTTGCCTGAGCATGACTTCAATATACGGCTTTCGGTATTAATTATGGTTAATCGGGAAAGTTACCTTTAAGCAAAACCAGCAATATTTAGCTTTGTATATGGCATTCCCGCATCAGACATTTTAGAGAATTGTAGAAGACTTGGAATAAAAACAGTTGGTACAGCAAGAAGAATTAATTGTGTACAAGCAGCTAATGGATGAGTTACTGGACTCTGCCGGCTACGAGGTTGTTGACACAACGCACAAACGAAATTGGAATTCGTAAAGTGCTCGGATCAACCCCCTTCAAGATGGGTAAGGTTGACCCTTTCAAACTTTGACGTTCACAGTTTTTCATTTATCAAAATGCCAAAAAAGGCCTGCCATCCTTGAGATGACAGGCTTTTAAAAAATGTCCACGAATTAGTTCGCGGAAGCCGGAGGCGTTGCAGCAGAAAGGTCAATCTTGAAGTGACGCGACGCAGTGTTGTTCTTCTTGAACGAAGCAATCAGCTCTTCTGCGTCTTTCTTGATCTTCTTTCCATCTCCATCATCAAACCCATTGGCAATCAGAGCATCTGCTTCTTTTATAGCAGCCTCAGGGTTGTCGAGATACAAATAGATCTTAGCTTTGTTATAGAAGCTGGCATAACGCAACTTCTTGTCTGCTTTTTCCTCACTCGCGAAGCGCGTCGGGATATCATTGAAATATTTGATAGCGTTATTGAATTTTTCTTTCGTTTCGTCTGAGATGTTATCGGTTGTTACCGTTGCAACGGCTTGCTTGAAGGACTCCCATGTATCTTTTTGTGCCTGGAATTCAGGGTGTTTTTTGTTGTCAAGGATCCACAGAATCTCGTAGTCCTTGCGGGCGGAAAAGCCGTAGTCCGTGCTTAACCAACTGCTCAGCTCGGCAAGGGCTGCATTCACTTCGTCGGTCTGTAATTTATTGCGGATAGAGCTACTGTTGTTATTGAAATAGTCAACAG
>JANNPM010000354.1:0-3578 GCA_031400145.1 Chryseolinea sp.
ACTATTCCTGGCTTGTTCCACAGTTTTTAGCTAAGCGAAAGACACGACACTTTATTTGGGGTATTATTTCGTTATGCAGTGCATATGCTACGTTACTAATTATTGTGCAAATGGTTAAAGTGGGGCGGTCCGCGGAGGCGTCGGACAGCTTGCACGGCCCTGTGGTTTTCACGTGGGTGATTCTATGGGCAGTATACGCAGTAGTAGCCTTCGTTAACGGCATGCTGGCCACGCTTATGAAAGGGGCCATCACATGGTACGAAGAAATACACATCATGGAAGTAATGGCGCGGAATAATCTTCAAACGCAACTCGCCCTTCTACGGGCTCAGATCAATCCACATTTTCTTTTTAACACGCTCAACAATATTGATATACTAATTGCCAGGAGTTCTATAGATGCATCTAGATATTTGAATAAACTATCCGATATGCTCCGATTTATGTTGTACGAAACTCAGGCCGAAAAAATTCCTCTATCCGCTGAATTCGAATATATAAGGAAGTATATTGAGTTACAAACAATCAGAACTTCGAACTCAACTTTTGTAACTCTTAACCTCGATGAAGATGAACGCGACAGACAGGTACCTCCATTGCTGTTTATACCCTTTATTGAGAACGCGTTCAAACATTCCACAAACAAAAAAATCAATAATGCGATAAAGATATCAATAAGTGCCAAAGGCGATTCCATCGAGTTCCACTGCAGAAATATTGTAAGCCGCGGGACTGTCGCACAAAAAGCTAGTGGTCTTGGGCTCGATATCATGAGGCAAAGACTTGAATTATTGTATAACAATACTTACACTTTAAGTATTAGTCAGGATGACTTATATTTTGATGTGAAACTTTCTATAACTTATGGCAATTAACTGCATCGTTGTCGAAGATGAGCCACTCGCCATTCTGCGGCTTAAGGAATTTATCGGAAAAGTACCCTTTTTGAATTTGCTTCGGGCGTTTAATAATCCCATCGAGCCGTTAGCCTTTGTCACAATTAACAAGGTTGATCTTATTTTCCTCGATATCCAAATGGACGGCCTGTCAGGGTTCGGATTAATTGAGACTATGAGGGAGCGGCCCGAAATCATACTCACCACGGCACATGATAAATACGCAATGAAAGGATATGAATTTAGTGTGGCAGATTACCTTTTAAAACCCTTCACATTTGAACGGTTTCTACATGCAGCATCTAAAGTAAACTCGAAAATTGCTCCAGATATGAACCATGCGTCGTATGTTTTCATTAAAACGGAGCACAGGCATGAAAGAATTTTTGTTGACGATATTCTTTACATAGAAGGAAGGCGGGACTACCGTAAAATTCAAACTCGAGAAAAAGCGATTATGACTATGGACACCTTTGGCGAGCTTGAAAAAACATTGCCATCGCACCTTTTTTGCAGAGTTCATAAGTCTTGGATGGTTTCGATGAAACAAATTGAACTGGTTGAACGCGATCGAATAACGATAAGCAAGGCAACCATACCAATATCAGAGACATTTAAAGATGCCTTCTATGGACGAATTGCTCCCTTTAAGCAAAAAAAAAAGCTTTAGAATAACTGATGTCATATGGAAACAAAGTAAACCCGACCGTCTACGTCTTTACTGTAAGTTAGCGTATGCATTGCTTTGTAAAATGAAAAATCATGAAGCAGAAAAAGCAACAAATGCAGCCCACGATTGCGCCGGCCTGTTGGAAAAGGCCATCGCTGTTGACCTGTCGGAAATTCAAGTTCACAGCGATCGGTATCAACCGGTATCAACAGTCAGGAAGCGGTGACAGCCGAGTCAAGTTGAAAGGCCGATCTCATGAACCTGGAAGGTTCGTCATGCGGCAACATATCTGGATGTAGTTTCCTCTAAATCCTTTTTTATTTGTAAATTTTATTACCTTCGTCGGAATTGTTTGGTATTCCGGGTCCTTGCAACTGCCGGGTTAGGTGCTGACAGAACTGTGTGGTAATAGCAAAGGTAGGGCTAGGCGGATTTCAAAATCGTCACCTCATGCTTTTATAGTTTCTACTATGGGATCAACTTGCAAATTTCTGATTATTGATGACGATGATATTGACCGGCTGATAACTTCGAGAATGTTAATGAGCCGGGGGATAACAGACATCACTGCACTGCCAAGCGCAATGGCAGGTATAGCATGGATCAAAGACCATGTTAATAACATCGGACAGGGTCTTATAATCCTGGTGGACATTATGATGCCAGGCATGGATGGGTTTCAGTTCCTGGATGCCTTCGATGCCCTGGACACGTCGATGAAGAAGATCACCCAGGTATTTATGCTCTCTTCCACGCTCGATCCGCGTGACATTAAGCGGGTGGAGAACAATAAGACGATTACGGAATTGCTCTCCAAGCCGCTTTCCATGAATAAATTAACATCACTGGCAGGTCTCACGCCGGCGCCGGTAGAAAATTGACAGTGTTCCTGTAGTTATTTTCTGATAGTGGCACCAGAAAAACTATGGCTCATGAATCCTTTGATTTACCGACCCTATCAGAATTTGGAATTTTTTTGGACGTTTCGCGGGGCAAGCTTACTTTTCCAATATCCATAACAAAAATAGATTGCAAGGCCTAAAGCCATCCAGCTGAAAAAAACCAGCCAGCTGCGGGCAGGAATTTCAATCATTAGATAAAAGCAACACAACATTCCCAGGACAGGTATTAGGGAAAGTTTTCGCATAAATGAATAAAAGGCAATTACCGCACTGATGACGATAAACAGAATGAACAATATTTCCTGATAGGATTCTTGCGTGAGGTTAGTAAAAGCGTCCGTAAAACGATGTCTGAACGAATAGAAGAACACGAGGAAAAGCATCGGTACGATCCACTGACCATTGATATATAAAAGATTAAATCTTTTTTCAGCGCCGGCTGCCTTAGCGGGCAAGAGCAATACACCGCCACAAACAACAGCAAACGCGAAAAGGGTACCGATGCTTGTGAGATCCGTCATCAACGCGCTTTCAATAAATAGAGAGGGAATTGCAACGATCACGCCGGTTACTATCGTGGCAAATGCCGGTGTGTGATGTTTTGGATGAATATTTCCAAAGCGTTTTGGCATTAATCCATCGCGGCTCATGCTCATCCATATTCTGGGCTGACCTATCTGAAATACCAGTAGCACACTCGTGGCAGCCACCACGGCACTTATAGAAACAAAGAAACCTATTTTGTTCAGATTGATCTTTTCGAAGACATAAGCAAGCGGATCTGCCACAGTATCGAATTCGGAATAATTTACCATTCCGGTAATGACCAATGTAACGATCACATAGATAACCGTGCAGATCACCAATGAATAGATCATTCCCCGGGGCAGGTCGCGCTGTGGATTTGCGCATTCTTCAGCTGTTGTGGAAATAGCGTCGAAGCCGATGTAGGCAAAGAACACCGCGGATACACCCTTCAATACTCCATTGAAACCATTGGGAAGAAAGGGCGTCCAGTTGTCACTGTCAATATAGAATATTCCGATGCCCACTATCACCACGAGAACCACCAGTTTCAGTCCAACCATGAAGTTCGCAGTCGAACGACTT
>JANNPM010000381.1:0-7003 GCA_031400145.1 Chryseolinea sp.
GGTCACCGTAGCCGAAGCGCGCAGATTATTGTTGGAAGAAGAAGCGGCAAAGCTTATTGACATGGATGAAGTGAAGGAAGAAGCCATAAGTCACGCCGAGGAATCCGGAATTATCTTCATCGACGAAATAGACAAGATTGCATCAGGTAACAAAAAAGGCGGTGGCAGCGGACCTGATGTAAGCCGCGAAGGTGTGCAGCGCGATCTGCTCCCTATTGTGGAAGGTACCACGGTAACGACAAAATATGGGGCAATTAAAACAGACCACGTACTGTTCGTTGCGGCCGGCGCATTTCACATCTCAAAGCCATCTGACCTCATTCCTGAGTTGCAGGGACGCTTTCCAATCCGCGTCGAATTGGATAATCTCACTAAGAATGACTTTATCAGGATACTCAAAGAGCCACGCAATGCGCTCACAAAGCAATATCAGGCGCTCTTCGAGGCAGAAGGTGTTGAGGTGACGTTTACAGACGACGCTGTCGAGGCAATTGCCAGTACTGCCTTTGAAATTAACGCCGAAATTGAAAACATCGGCGCGCGTAGATTGCATACGGTGATGAGCAAATTATTAAATGAGTTTCTTTTCGATGTACCGGATAAGATCGCAGCCAATACAAAGATTTCGGTAAATGCCGAAATGGTCAATACGAAACTTATGGGATTGGTGAAGAACAGGGATTTAAGCGAGTACATATTATGATGAAATACTGCGCACTCATAATTCTTCTGGCTTTCCCAATAATTTTAATGGGGCAGAAGAGGCTGCAGGTTTCTGCGCCATTTACGGCGTATGATTCAGCCCGCGCATACTACATTAAACCGTATCCTGACCATTTTTTTCTTTGGCCCGTTCTAAAACAGAGACGCCTTCAGTTTACGCTGCAAGATGATCCGGATAAGAACAAGCAACTGGTTTTCAGAACCAACAAGCCCTTTTCATTAGGTATTGGCGTGTATCTGTTTGAAGTAGTGTTGGAAGTGACAGCAGCCATACCGTTAAATATCCGTAGCGAAGACATTTATGGAGAGTCACGCGCCCGTGACTACCAACTAAACATGTTTGGGAAACAATGGGGTGTTGACCTTGTGTACCAGAAGTATGATGGCTTTTACATTACAGACACCGATGTCGGGAACGCGTCTGGAGCGCCTTTTCCGCAGCGTCCCGACATCATGACAAGAAATATGGGTGTTACCGGAAGCTACTTTTTCAATCATCGACGTTTTTCTTTCCGTTCGTCGTATAACTATGCTGATCGCCAGCTTCGCAGCGCTGGCTCGTTTTCCCTCGTTGGCTCAGTAAGCGGGTTTAAAGTTGAAGGGGACTCTGCTATCATCGGAGGAAACTATACAGAAGACTTTGGTGCGGACGCTGACATCAGGAAATTTAAATCGTCAAGCTACAGCGTTGCTCCGGGATATACTTATAGCTTCATATATAAGGACTTCTTTATCAACGGTGCCCTTGCCGTGGGACCCTCTCTGAACTGGCTGCAAACTGTGTCAGAAGACGGGACTGAATCAAACGGATTCCGAATTACTACATTTTATTTCGCACGTGTTGGATTGGGGTATAGCGAAGACCGTTTTTTCGGCGGAATGAGCTTCGTGTTGCAGGCAAACAGTCCTAAGTTTGAATCCATTCAATTAAGGACTTCCACCGGAAGCTTCAAGGTCTTATTTGGTTATCGTTTCCGCGAGTTTGGTTTCCTCAAGAAACGACTCATCGATCTCCCGAGAGGCTTGGGTATAATACGTTAGTCTTCCCGACTTTTGGGATAGTCAAAGAACAATAACTTACCGGTGCCCCACGTAATGTCGTTCCAATGGTCTGTTTGAAACTGGAAAGCCAGAACTCCGCACGTCGGTATATTATCAAAGCCCTGCAGTTCAGCGGTCATAATTGAATTTACAAAATCAGTCAGGCCGGGGTTGTGACCAAACATCATAACAGTTGCGTGCTTGTCATTCAGGTCACGCACAACCGAAAGTATGATTTCCTCATCTGCATGATAAAGACTTCGGTCTGTCTTGATCGAGCGTTTCGAATAGCCCAGTACCTTGGCAATCCTTTTACTTGTCGATAATGCTCGTTTCGCAGGACTTGATAACATTAGCCCAGGGAAGATATTTTTTTCCTTTAACCTTTTTGCCATGCGTGGTGCATCGCGTTTGCCTCGGGAACTTAGCGGTCGTTCAAAATCGTCCTCATTAGAGATGTCCCAACTTGACTTTGCGTGGCGAATGATGTATAGTGTTTTCACATTATAAATTTAGTTCCAAATTCTGAAACCCTATCTTTGCAGCTCATGTCCACGAGCAAAAAGATACGCAGAAAGATCAGGTATTCAATTGTATATCACTTTGTAAAATCTCTGATTGCACTCTCTAATTTGCTGCCACGAATAGCCTGGTTAAAATTCTGCGGATACCTTGGCAGCATTGCGTACTATTTTGCACCAGTCACCCGCAAATTGATGATTCGACATCTCACGATCGCCTTTAAACACGAGCTCAATCAAGCCGGTATTAAAAAGCTTTCCAAAAAGGTTTTTGAAATGCTCGGCAAGAATACAGGTGATATGCTGCGTGCTACACGGACTGAATCGTTGCGTGACCTCGAATCTTTTTTGGTGACCAATGGACTGGAGAATTACCATCGTGCAGTAGCCAAAGGCAAAGGGGTAATATTCTTGACCTGCCATCTTGGTGCGTTTGACTTACAGGTGAGTAATATGGCGCTGCGTGGCCTTAACCCGAATATCATAGGAACGCCATTGAAAGACAGGCGTCTGAACGAGCTACTCTGGGATTACCGCAATAAGTATGGAGCGACAGCGATAGCAAGGGGAAAGGAGACGTTCAAACTAATTAAAGTTTTGAAATCCGGGGGCTCTGTGGCGTTGCTTATTGATCAGGACACGAAAGTGAAAAGCCGTTTCGTAGATTTTTTTGGAGAGCCTGCAGCCACGCCAATCGGAGCAACAGTGCTCGCAATGAAGACCGGGGCCGCGGTTGTACCTACCTATATCTATATGGGAGGGGACTGGAAACAGCACATGTTCATCCTGCCCGAGATTCCAATGCGAATTACAGAAGACGAGGAGGGCGACATTATTTACAACACCCAGGCCCTTACCGCATTCATTGAAGACGCAATACGAAGGCATCCAGAGCAATGGGTTTGGATGCACCGGCGCTGGAAAACTACCCCTGGTCAGGAAATATTATGAGTTATTTTTTGAAAATGAAATACACCGCAAGCACTAGTAACAGCAAGCCGATGAGGTGATTCATCCGAAAAGATTCGTTCTTAAAAACCACGACCGAAAAAATGATGAACACCATCAGCGTGATTACCTCTTGCAAAACCTTTAGTTGTAGTAGTGAGAACGGTCCTCCGTATTCCTTAAACCCAATTCGATTCGCTGGGACCTGAAGCATATATTCGAACAGGGCGATACCCCAGCTAATCAGGATGACGCTGACAAGTCCGAGATTCTCACTCCACTTCATATCCTTGAATTTCAGATGCCCATACCATGCAATTGTCATGAATGCATTTGACAGTATGAGAAGAACGATCGTATAAAGTATTCTCATCCCCGGGGATATACTACTTCACTAGCTTCTTGTATTTAATGCGATGGGGCTGCTCATCGCCAAGCCGTTTTCGCTTGTTTTCTTCATAGTCGGAAAATCCTCCTTCAAACCAGAAGACCTGTGAGTCACCTTCGAAAGCCAGGATATGCGTGCACACCCGGTCCAGGAACCAACGGTCGTGAGATATGATCACGGCGCACCCCCCAAAGTTATCAAGCGCTTCTTCAAGTGCACGTAGTGTATTGATATCAAGGTCATTGGTTGGCTCATCCAGCAGTAACAGATTGCCGCCTTGTTTCAACGCTATGGCTAGATGCACTCTGTTACGCATACCGCCCGATAGTTCCCGGACCTTTTTCTGCTGATCTGTTCCGTTAAAATTGAACTTACCTACATACGCTCGCGAATTAATCTGCTTTCCGCCCAGCTCCATAAGCTCATTGCCACCGGAAATAGCCTGCCACACTGTTTCTTCCGGTTTCAGATCGTCATGTTCCTGATCGACGTAAGCTATCTGAACCGTCTCACCAACCTGAAACGCTCCGGCATCGGGCTTTTCCTTACCGATAATCATTTTGAACAGGGTCGTCTTTCCTGCGCCATTGGGACCGATAATTCCTACTATGCCGGCTGGAGGAAGAGTGAATGTAAGATTCTCATATAACAACTTATCACCGTAACCTTTCGCTACCCCCGTTGCTTCAATGACCCTGTTACCTAAACGGGGACCTGGCGGGATAAACATTTCGAGCTTTTCTTCTTTTTCGCGCGTTTCCTGGCTCAGCAGCTTTTCATAAGCACTAAGGCGGGCTTTGCCTTTCGCCTGTCTTCCTTTGGGATTCATCCGTACCCATTCTAATTCACGCTCCAGCGATTTCTGCCTTTTTGATTCTGACTTCTCTTCCTGTGCAAGGCGCTTGTGCTTCTGTTCCAGCCAGGATGAATAATTTCCTTTCCATGGAATGCCTTCTCCACGATCGAGCTCCAGTATCCAGCCTGCGACGTTGTCTAGAAAATATCGATCGTGCGTTACCGCTATAACGGTTCCCTTATAATGTTTGAGATGCTGTTCAAGCCAGTAAACCGATTCTGCATCCAGGTGATTGGTAGGTTCATCCAGCAACAAAACGTCAGGTTCTTGTAAAAGCAGTCTGCACAATGCAACCCTTCGTTTTTCACCGCCGGAGAGGTGCTCCACGGAAGACTCCGGAGGCGGACAGCGCAAGGCATCCATAGCACGCTCAAGCCTGCTGTCAAGTTCCCAGGCATTGGTGGCGTCCAGCTTCTGTTGGATTTCGCCTTGTTGGCTTATGAGCTTGTCCATAATCCCGGGATCGTCCATTACCGCAGGGTCGCCGAATCTCTCATTGATCTCTTCGAATTCCTTCAACAGGCCGACGACGTCTTTGACACCTTCTTCGACCACTTCCCTTACCGTTTTACGCTTATCGAGCTGCGGCTCCTGTTCCAGTAATCCGACGGAAAAGCTCAGGTCTGAAACCACTTCTCCCTGGAATTCACGGTCAAGGCCGGCAACAATGCGCAGCAGACTTGATTTTCCCGACCCATTTAACCCGAGAACGCCGATTTTGGCACCAAAGAAGAAGGATAGATATATATTTTTTAGTACTTGTTTGCCCGGTGGGTATATCTTGTTGACCCCCGTCATTGAGAAAATAATTTTATCGTCAGCCATTTTTAAAAGAAATTGGATTATACTGGGTTCTACACACGGGCCTCGTCTGATCAAAGGAGGTTTCGTGTCGACGGGCAAATATGGTAAAATTTCTTTGGCTGGAATGAGGACCCCAGGTTCCAATTTTTCCGGGCAAAACGTCTTGGAATGGATCCTCCGGGGTAATGTTAACGATAGGAAAAATAAAATTTGTTTTGAGCGGCAAAATTCTATTTTTGCGAAAAATTAATGGAGGACTAAAAATTATGTATTGGACCTTAGAACTTGCCTCTTATTTGGAAGACGCGCCTTGGCCGGCTACAAAAGATGAGTTGATCGATTATTCTATCCGTTCTGGTGCCCCCTTGGAAGTGGTCGAAAATCTCCAGGAACTTGAGGATGACGGACAGCCTTATGAAAGCATCGAGGAGATTTGGCCCGATTACCCAACCAAAGAGGACTTTTTTTTCAACGAAGACGAATACTAAAGGTGAATTAGTTACTTGGTTATTTATAATGTGAAAGCTGGTCAGGACCGGCTTTTTGTCATTCATATGCGATATACGTTCGGGTTTGATCTCGCTTTCAGCAACGCCTCGGCAACCCAGAGATCTTCCGCCGTGGTAATTTTCACGTTCTCATAACTTCCTTCAAAAAGGTTAATACTGTTTCCTGCACGTTCAGCAACGCTGGCATCATCTGTTAGGTCGGGATCCTCCGGTATCTCGTATGCCTGACGGATCAAAGCTGCCTGAAAAGTTTGTGGTGTTTGAATTAAGCGATAGTCAGCACGGCTGACCCTAGCCGTCCGGTCCCCAGTGACATGACGAATTGATTCTTTCAACGCTACTGAGGCGACTGCGGAAAGATGGGTTCTTGCTAAATCGAAAGAGATCCTGATGATCTCTGAGGTTACGAGCGGCCTGGCGCCATCGTGTATTGCCACAAGCCCGTCGCCATCAATACAGCTAAGTCCATTCTTCACAGATTGGAAACGTGTCTCACCACCTGGCTTGAGCGTTAATGGCTGATTAAAATCGTATTTTGCGCACAATGCATTCCAAGTCCCAAAACTTCCGGCCGGTAAGACAAGAATGATCCGCATATTTTCATTGTATTCTTGAAATGCCAGGAGGGTATGCATCAGCATGGGACGTCCACCGAGTAACAGAAATTGTTTAGGTACATTTCCCGGGATCCGCGTCCCTTTGCCACCGGCAACAATGAGGGCGTATTCGGTAGAATGCATTAGCTTTGGTAAAGCGCCAACACCATGTTTGTGCTGAGGTTCGTCTTAATCGTTTTTAATGTGGCGGTCATTGTGTGGTTAAACTGTAAACCACTTTAGATGATTAGCATCGCATCGCCATAGGTGAGGAATTTATACTTTTCCTTCTTGGCAGTCTTATAAGCTTCCATAGCGAGATCATATCCGGCAAATGCAGAAGCCATCATGAGCAATGTGGACTCAGGCATGTGAAAGTTGGTGATCATTGCGTTACAGATCTTGAACTCGTATGGCGGGAAGATGAACTTGTCCGTCCAGCCTTCACGTGCCTTCAGACGGTTGTTGGCCGATACCGCAGATTCAAGCGCACGCATCGTTGTGGTTCCGATGGCGCACACTCGGTGTTTGTTATCTAAAGCGCGATTTACGGCATTTACGGCATCAGCGGCAACGATAAAGTTTTCAGCGAGACCATTCTCCTCGTGGACGACGAT
>JANNPM010000396.1:0-4667 GCA_031400145.1 Chryseolinea sp.
GCAAGCCGTGCCGTTCCTGGAGGAACGCTTGCGGTCCACCGATGGGGCCGGGGCCGGGGCCGGCACGGTGCCCCAGCCGCCCGTGCCGCGGGCACTGGAAGCCCTGGAGCGCATGGGGACACCCGCGGCGCGGGCCGCACTGCAAGCACTGACCAAGGGCACGCGGGCAGCGCAAACGGCCGCGGAGGCACGAGCCGCGCTGGTCCGCCTGGCGAAACGGCCGACCGGGGCGCCCTGAAACGGAAGCCGGGCTTGTGGACACCGACATCAGTGTGCGTGATTCCGCCGAAGGGACTGCATGAAAATGGATTGCATTGCGCCTGCGCGTTTTACACACGCACGCACCAACGCTGCAAATCGGGCCCGGGCAGGTGGCTCAAAAAAAATTGATGAGCAACATCAGAAAGGAAAGCTTACCGCGCGTGAACGGATTTCGTATCTGCTGGACAAGGACACCGATTTCATTGAGATCGGAATGCTCGCCGGTGACGGTATGTACGCGGAACAGGGTGGCTGTCCATCCGGGGGGGTGGTGACCGGACTGGGCATCATTGCGGGTAGGCAGTGCGTTGTTGTTGCCAATGATGCTACCGTGAAGGCGGGTGCATGGTTTCCAATTACGGCCAAGAAGAATCTTCGAGCGCAGGAGGTTGCCATGGAGAATCATTTGCCTATTGTATACTTGGTAGACAGTGCGGGAGTATTTCTGCCGATGCAGGATGAAATCTTTCCGGACAAGGAACACTTTGGAAGGCAGTTTAGAAATAATGCAAAGATGTCATCGCAAGGTATTATTCAGATTGCGGCCATCATGGGCAGCTGTGTCGCAGGAGGAGCGTATTTGCCGATCATGTCCGACGAGGCCATGATTGTTGACAAGACAGGGTCGATTTTTCTTGCCGGTTCATATCTCGTAAAAGCGGCGATCGGCGAAGAGATTGACAATGAAACCCTCGGAGGAGCCACAACGCATTGTGAGATATCCGGGGTCACCGATAATAAGTTCCCCACCGACGAAACTTGTCTGGACTATATCCGGACGCTATTTGCAAAGTTCGGAAGTCAGCAACAGGCGGGCTTTGATCGCATCCCCCCGCAGTCTCCACGCGAAAATCCTGAAATGCTTTACGGCATATTGCCCGCCGACCGCGTCAAGCCGTATGACACCCATGACATTATCTTGCGCCTGGTGGACGCTTCTGATTTCCAGGAGTACAAATCGGATTACGGAAAGACCATTCTTTGTGGTACTGCGCGGATAGACGGCTGGGCAGTGGGAATTGTCGCCAATCAACGCAAAGTTGTAAGAACAAAGAAGGGCGAGATGCAGATGGGCGGCGTGATCTATTCCGACGCCGCGGACAAGGCGGCACGATTTATCATGAACTGTAATCAACGACGAATACCGCTATTATTCTTGCAGGATGTAAGCGGATTTATGGTAGGCAGCAAGGCGGAACACGGCGGCATCATTAAGGACGGTTCAAAAATGGTGAACGCGATGGCAAATTCAACAGTGCCAAAGTTTACCATCATCATGGGAAATTCCTATGGTGCTGGAAATTATGCGATGTGTGGGAAAGCATATGACCCCCGTTTGATCTACGCCTGGCCAACTGCCCAGATCGCAGTCATGAGTGGCGCTGCCGCAGCGAAAACATTATTGCAAATTAAAGTAAGCAACCTTAAATCACAGGGGAAAGAGATCACTAAGCAAGAAGAAGATCACTTGTTGCGTGAAATTACGGAAAAATACAATGAGCAATTAAGTCCATATTACGCGGCCGCCAGGCTATGGGTGGATGGGATAATCGATCCCCTGGAAACCAGGTCTGTGATCTCCGCCGGCATAGGCGCTGCCAATCATGGAATTGTAGAAAAGTTCAATGTTGGCGTAATTCAAACCTGAAAAATTGCGTTATAATTTCAACGTCGCTCGTTTGGAACCAAAAAAAGTTTTTCTGAAGTTGCATCGACACGTTTATGAAAGATACGGAACTCAAAGCGCTGGTGTCCCTCCTTGATGATGAAGATGCGCAAATCGTTTCGCACGTTGAGGAGAAGATTCTCTCGTTAGGTACTACCATTATTCCCTTCCTTGAAGAAGAGTGGGAGAGTAATTTCAATCCCACCGTTCAGCGTAGAATTGAAGAGATTATCCACACACTTCAGTACGAGCTTTTGAAGGAGCGTATTCAGGCGTGGTATGATAGCGAAGACCAGGATCTACTTACCGGTATGTGGCTGATTGCCACTTACCAGTATCCGGATATTGAGCTCATCAAACTTAAGCAAGACCTGGAACAGATATACTACGAAACATGGTTGGAGTTCAAGCCCGATCTCTATCCGTTCGATCAGGTGAAGGTTATTAACAGCGTACTTTTCAACAAACTTAAGTTTGGCGCAAACACTAAAAATTTTCATTCGCCAGGAAACTCGATGCTGAATGTAGTATTAGAAACGAAGCGCGGTAATCCCATTACCTTGTGCATCATCTACATGCTTGTAGCACAAAAGCTGAAGTTGCCCGTTAACGGGGTTAATCTGCCGAATCTCTTTGTTCTCACTTATAAAGATTCCAAGCACGCGCAGTTTTATATTAATGTATTTAATAAAGGCCTGATATTTTCGAGGCAGGATATTGAGAACTATATCAATGAACTGCACCTCACTCATCAGCCTTCTTTTTTTGAGGCGTGCTCAAACCTTGAAATAGTCCGACGGGTGTTCAGAAATCTCATCATGTCGTTTGATAAAATGGGCGAGCACGCGAAGGCCGAAGAGGTGAAGGAGCTGTTGCTGATCATTGCCGACGGCGCTGACCTGGGCGTATGAATTGGTCCGTGCAGGGGTGATCGCCAGGCATGCGTCCCTTCGGCTACCATATACGCCATTGGAGGCTTTTGAATGCGCCCATGGCCGTTAAATTCGCGAATATCCTTAACTTGCAGGTCAAATCCATCCCCATGAGAATAGTGCTGCTAGCGACTTTTTTTGCTTGCCAGGTATTTTTTAGTCTAGCCCAACAAATATCCCTCCGTTACGAATTGGTAAAGATGGATAAGACCATCAACACATTCCGACATGAGGCGGCTCCGGTAATTTCTCCAGACGGGCAGGTTCTTTATTTCTTCGTGCAAAACCATCCTGAGAATACGTGGGGTAAAGAAGATACCCAGGATATCTGGATGTCCAAACGCGATGAAAGTGGCGCATGGAGCCAGGCCAAACACATGGGAAGCCCATTCAATCTCCATCGGTCAAACCAGGTATTTACAATACTGGCAGACGGAAACTTGTTCATCAAAGGTGGCCGAGCCAAAGGCCAAAAGGGTTTTTCGATCGTAAACGGTGGATCGCTTCAGGAGCTTGACGTGAAAGATTTCAATGCCATGAACAAAGGACGGTTTTACGGGGCTTCGATGTCTGCGGATCAAAAGCACATTATCATCTACTTTAGTGAAAAGGAGAACAGTCCCAACAGTGACTTGTACAGCAGCCACCTGCAGTCCGATGGGACTTACTCGCGGCCCGAGAAGATGCAACTCAGTACCGCTACCGACGATGTGGGACCTTTTATCGGACCGGATCAGAAAACGCTTTATTTTGCAAGTGGCAGACAGTCACCAGGTAGGCAGGGAGGCGTGGATATATACAAATGCACGCGCGCAGATGACAGCTGGACAAACTGGTCAGAGCCGGTCAATCTGGGCAAGCCCATCAATACGGCGGCGCTTGACTACTACTTTACCATCGATAACGCGGGAAACGTTTTTACCAGCCGGGCCAATAAAGCGCTTGATGGTGCGCAACTGGATCTTTATGCCCTGGTACCTAAAGTGATCAAACTAAATCTCATAGGCATTGTGCTTGATGAGCGATCCCTAAAACCCATTCAGGCAGATGTTGCGCTGAGGATCATCAACAAGGAACCACTAAAGTTGAAAGTAACACCGTCCGGAAAATTTGAAACGAAATTGCCGGAGATCACGGCATACACTATACTTACATCGGCTACTGGATATCTTCCAAAAGACCAGGCATTTACTTTGCCTGCCCTTAACAACGACACAACGATCAATGTCGAGATATTGCTGACGCCTGAGGCTAAAAAGCTGATGATTATGGGCAATGTATATGATAAAAATACAGAACAACTCATCACCGCCAGCCTTGACGTTACGCTTATGGAAGACAGGAAAGTGAACCTGAAAGTACCCGCTCAGGGTGGTCATTACCAAAAAGACATTCCGAAATTAGGCTGGTATATGATCGCGGCCACGGCGGAAGGTTACATTAATGCAACGGACAGCATACAGGCCGAAGATGATGAGCTCTCACCTTTTTCCCGCGATTTGTATCTCGATCCGATTGAGGTAGGCATGACGGTGCGGCTGAAGAACATTTACTTCGACTTTGATAAGACGACATTGAAGAAGGAATCATTTATGGAACTCAATAAAGTTGTTGAGTTTCTGAAGCAGAATTCTACGGTGGAGGTCGAGATTGCGGGTCACACAGACAGCAAAGGCTCAGACGACTACAATGCCAACCTTTCCCAGGGAAGATCTCAATCTGTCGTTGACTATATCGTCAGCCAGGGGATTGACAGCTCCAGGCTTACAGCGCATGGGTACGGCGAGGGCAAGCCCATCGACTCC
This sequence comes from Chryseolinea sp., assembly GCA_031400145.1. Taxonomy (GTDB): domain Bacteria; phylum Bacteroidota; class Bacteroidia; order Cytophagales; family Cyclobacteriaceae; genus Chryseolinea. The sequence continues at coordinate 4,665 of JANNPM010000396.1, forward strand.
AAC
>JANNPM010000401.1:0-4875 GCA_031400145.1 Chryseolinea sp.
CTTTAGCGTTGTTGATAAGGAAATCCTCCAGCCACTGGATGGATTCAATGTCCATGTGATTGGTGGGCTCATCGAGCAGAATGAGATCTGGCTTCTGTAACAATATCTTTGCAAGCTCAATACGCATGCGCCAGCCGCCACTGAATTCTTTTGTTGGCCGTCCAAAATCCGATCGGACGAACCCGAGTCCCATAAGAGTTTTTTCTACTTCTGCGTCGAAATTGATCTCTTCGATCAAGTAATATTTTTCACTGAGCTCCGACACCTGTTCAATGATCTTGCTGTATTCGTCTGACTCATAATCCATGCGCGTTTCGAGCTGGAGATTTAGCGCATCCATTTGCTTCTTCATATCCTGTATTTTCTTGAATGCTTTGGAGGCTTCTTCAAAAACCGTTGCCGTATCTGCCGTAAGAAGATGTTGTGGCAGGTATGCGATCACCGCATCGCCAGGCGCAGAAACTTTGCCGCGCGTTGGCTTGCTGGATCCGGCAATAATTTTGAGCAACGTTGACTTGCCGGCTCCGTTTTTTCCCATCAGCGCGATACGGTCATTTTCATTAATGTTAAAGGTTATGTTGCTAAAAAGGGGCGAACCATTGAATTCAACAGTCACTGCATCTACTGAGATCATTGTCGGATGTTATGAGCGGGCAAAGATAAGGGACAATGTGAAGTATGAATTATAAATGATACTTACAGCCTGAAGTTTGTAGATTGCTGCTATTTGCAGGCATTTCTGGTTTTAACCTAATGAATAAGAATTTCAAGGCAATGAACGCGAGCTGGTAAACGTCGTTCGCTATTATCCCCCTTATTCCTGCATACGATTCAGCATACAAGGCGCTGGTGGAACGTGAAGAGGAAATGGAAAAGCTCATACACGAATTCAAGAACTCTTTGCTTATCAAAAAAATAAAGATGGATACCTGGGAGAATAAAAGAAACGTAGCGAGATGATCCTTCTGAAAGTCGCAGGAATCTCCAGGAAAGGCGCTAATGGATTGATCGTTAGCAATGTTTCTTTTTCACTGCGCAAACATCACAAGATTGCCGTCGCCGGAGAAACGGGCTCGGGCAAAAGCACATTATTTAAAATCATTGCCGGACTGCTTGAGCCAGACGAGGGCAAAATTATATTTGAAAATGCCGTGGCTAACCGGCGTGATGCGCTGGTACCGGGGACGCCGGGAATAGCGTATATGTCGCAGGACTTTACGTTGCCAAAGTCACTACGGGTCGAACAAATCCTTGCATATGCCAATCAAAGACCAGTACTGGAATCAGCAAGGCTCTATAAAATTTGCAAGATTGGACACCTAATGAACCGGCGCACAAACGAGTTATCGGGCGGGGAACGCCAGAGAATTGCCATAGCACAGCTGCTGATTACCTCCCCGAGATTATTGTTGCTGGATGAGCCGTATTCGAATCTTGACCGCGTCCATAAAGTTCTGCTGAAATCTGTGATCGAGGATATTGGGACGCGGCTCGGCATAACCTGTATGTTAATCTCACACGAGCCTGAAGATCTTTTGCCATGGGCAGATACAATACTCGTTCTAAAGGGTGGGAAACTTGTTCAGCGTGGCTCGCCGAAAAATATATATACTAATCCAAAAACAGCATACGTTGCGGGGTTGCTTGGCAGGTATACGGTGATAAATCCTTCGGCCGGGTTTTATGCTGATGAATATGTTCTTGCGCCACGAAGAACGAAATGGTATGCGCGTCCCGAGAACGTTAAGCTGCAATCAACTGGAGCGGGCTCAGGCGTCATTGAAAAGATCTTATTCCTGGGCGATCACTATGCAATTGAAATATCCTCCAATGGCCAAACGGTCACTGCCAGGAGCGAACACGGTGATTTCAAAGTTGGTGCAGACGTAAGATTTGCGCTGATAGTTTGACAAGAAAATAACCTTACCGTGATAGCCAGAAGCGGCCGGACTGATTTACTTAACTTTGAACCTTTTACTATTTAACATAATATAAATTATATAACTAAACAGCGTTTTAATAAAATAGCCCCTTACTGCTGAAAATTGTAATGCCAGCTGTTTTTGGGACAAAACAAAGACCTTGTTTTTGCTATTGCGTTATAATAGTATTACATTACATTGCATTAGTATAGAATAAACTGATGTGATTAATTCGTTTGCCTGTAAAGAAACTGAACGGATTTGGAACGGCTATGGGTCTAAAACATTCCCCCAAACCATTCAGCAAGCAGCCCGTAGGAAATTGGTGCATGTTAATTCCGCTGTTACGATCAATGACCTACGGGTCCCCCCTGGTAATCGCTTGGAGAAGCTTGAGGGAAAATTAAAGCGAAAACATAGCATCCGGATTAATGACCAGTGGCGAATAGTTTTTAAGTGGGAAAATGGAAACGCTTTTGAGGTTGAAATAGTCGATTACCATTAAAGATTTTAAGAAATGAAGAAGTTAAAGAACGTACACCCGGGGGAGATCTTAAAATTAGACTTCCTTGACGAAATGGAAATTACACCTTACGCCCTGGCTAAAGCGATTGGTGTTGATCAGACGAGAATTAGCCAGTTAATAAAAGGCACTCGTAGTATGTCTGCAGATTCCGCATTACGGTTAGGAAAGTTTTTTAATGTCTCTCCGGAATTTTGGCTAAACATTCAAACCCGTTTCGATCTGGAAGAAGAAAAAGAACACAGTAATGAATACGATAAAATTTCTCCGTTCATCGGACCTGTAGCTTAGGTCCACGCAGTTGTTCGATCAGTTTGCCAGCGCAACCTTCACCTTTGTCTTTTTGAGTCGCTCATCCTTAATGGCCGAGATAAGCCTGGACGCTAAAGTTCGTTTAACAGACACAAAGGAGATGTGGTCGAGCACCGTGATCAAGCCGACATCATCGGCGGTCATGCCGCCTTTCTTCAAAAGCAGTCCTGCTATATCGCCTTTGCTGATTCCTTCTTTCTTTCCTGCGCTGATATAGATACACGCGTAATGTGGCGGAGGCGGCAACTTCAACGTTTTAGGTAATAACAATTCTTGCCATTCTTTTTTAACATACGAAGGCAACGAACGGTCGTCTGAGACGATCAGGTACGCCCGGCCATCCTTGTGCATGCGCGCAGTGCGCCCGTTCCTGTGAATGAACTCCTCCTCACGAGGAGGCAACTGAAAATGCACGATATGCCTGATCTCAGGAATATCCAAACCCCGTGCAGCGAGATCAGTGGCAATCAGAACATTGTGTGCACTTCCCCTGAATTTTATAAGATTCTTTTCGCGGTCGATTTGCTCCAGTGCTCCATGAAAAATACCATGCTCGAATTTATGATCCCTGAAAACACCGCTGATGCGATCAACCTCGTCCCGTTCATTGCAAAAAATTAAGGCGGCCTCCTGGTTGAATCCCGCCACGAGGCGCATCAACGTCTGGCCCCTGTCCGCTCCGTTGGTGCGAATTACTTTTAATGTGAGACTACTGCCACCTTCCGGGTTCAGAAAGCTAACGATCTCCGGCTTGCTGAATGGTAGAAAATCCGGTAGCACCGCCAGCTTTGTGGCTGAGGTAAGGACATGCTTTTGCGTTCCCGTTAATGCGCTTATGATCATTTTCACTTGTTCATGAAAACCCATCTGCAGTGATTTGTCGAATTCGTCAAGTACCAGGGTTCTCACCCTGGAGGCATTAAAGGAGTCCCTGTCGATGTGATCAGCCACTCTGCCTGGCGTGCCAATCAGTAATGCCGGCGCGGTACGCAGGCTGTCCTGTTCTATCTTCACAGAATGACCCCCGTAACAGCAACTTACTTTATACTCGGTCTTCATGCTCCTGAACACCTGATCGATCTGAATGGCGAGCTCTCTTGATGGCACTACGACCAGCGCCTGAACGAACTTATCTTCCGGATTCAAACGCGACAAAAGCGACAGCAGAAAGGCGATCGTTTTGCCGCTACCGGTAGGTGCCAGTAAGATCACATCTTGGGTTGAGGCAGCTTTTTCAAGAAAAGTAAGCTGCATCGTATTGAGTTCGCCAATGGCTAAACGCTTCAATATATCAGCATGGACAACGTTGAAGTTTAGTTTCATGCGAGCAAAGTTAGCGTGGAATAGCAAACTTTATAATGGAGAGGTGTCCCGGGAAATCTATCCATGCACGTTAAATGTTTTGCACGGCTCTCGCTTTTCTTTCTTTTCTTTGTATCATTCACCGATAATCGAATAATTCTGAAATCGCCCTGATTTTCAATGTTCAAAAAGTCCTTTAACGAAACGGGTGGCTATAGCGCAAATAACTCGGTCAAACTTCTCAGAGGCGGTGCCCCGTTCTTCAAGGAACTGGAAGATCTGATTGACCAGAGCGTTAAATCACTTCACTTCCAATTTTACATCTTTGATGATGATGAAACCGGCCTGCGTGTGGCAAACATGCTAATACGAGCAGCCCGGAGAGGCGTCCAGGTTTACGTGCTGCTCGATGGCTATGCATCACGGTCTTTAAGCGGGGAAACAATTAACGGATGGGAGAACGCCGGTGTTCACTTCCGCTGGTTCCAACCGCTATTCAATGGAAATAATTTCTTTATTGGCCGTCGCATGCATCACAAAGTAGTCGTTGCTGATGCCCTGCATAGCCTGGTGAGCGGGGTAAACATCAGCAACCGTTATAATGATATGCCGGATGAGCCTGCGTGGCTGGATTGGGCCACACGTGTAACAGGAGAAGTGTCGGTGCTCAGGCGAACAGCCTGCAGAGAGCGATGAAGCGCTCATGACTCCTGTTTGTACACCAGACGGCCTTGTAAGTTGTTGCGCACGGACGGGATGATCGCGCTGCAATCACACTGGTCGTCGACTTTCGAGCCGGTTGCCGGGTCATTCGAC
>JANNPM010000439.1:0-6060 GCA_031400145.1 Chryseolinea sp.
ATTGTTTTTAGTTGTCACATGGAATGGCCAGACAAAATTATCATCACTTTGGGTGAACGGGGTGCATGGCCATTTCATGATGTCACCCACAGACTTAATTGATCTATTTACTTATGGCCATATGTCCTCTAACAGGCTCGCCTCGGCGGCGGCCGGCATCTGGTCGACGCCGCGACCCGGAAACGAAAATCCTCCTATTCTGGTGATCGGTTAAACTGCGATAGTGATGCACTATACGAGGCGTTAATCAATCCAATAAAGCTTTGCGCCGGGCTTTTTTGATAAAAGTTAGAATGAGTGTCTTAATGTGAGTCCATATGTTCTTGGATCGCCTAGTACACCGGCGTAATGACCAGCGTTTCCACCGGCTGGCAGTAATTGTTCGTAGTAATCCTTATCAAACAGGTTGCGTGCCCAAAGAGAAACCGACGTTCCGGTGGAAATCCTGAATCCAGCTCTGGCATTCACTAACGCATACCCATCGACGTTGAGGAATGCGGAAGGAGAAGGGCTTGACGAGAAATCGGAACGGTAGTAAGAATCAATTGCGGCAAAAAATTTGCCTGACTGACGAAGTAAATTCATGGCGGTAGTAAATTCGCCGCCAAGAGATCCAGCCCATTCGGAAAGTCCCGGGAGATCGCCACCTGAAATGTCCTTAAACGCGACCTGTTGTCCGTCGATCGTGAGTCCTGTTTCTTCCAACGGTAGGGGAGCATTTGTAAATGTCTCATACGTGCCTTCGGTATACGCTATCGCTGTGTAGAAAGAGAAATTTGTGCTTGCCTTGATATTTGCATCCAGCTCTACGCCGTGCACATTTACCTCTTCGGCGTTGGCTATATATCCTCGATTGATACCAATTTCGGGTGATTGAACATTGGTCTGATAGTCTTCGATATCGGTATTGTGGAAAGTCAAGTTCAACGTGAAGTTATCGCCGGGTGATGTCTTGATGCCAACTTCGATATGCCTTACATCTTCTGGTTTGATAACAGCCAAATCAGTGGCCACTTCACCGGCTATCGTAGGAAGACCGGATACATTGACACCAACGGGTTTGAAGCTTGTCGCGTAGGTTGCAAATGCGTTAATGATCTTGTTGGCCCGATAGGCAAGGGTAAGCTGATACGTCAGGTGATTTTCATCGGCATCCGCCTCATAGAACTGATAGCTGTATACACCATTCTTCAGCGCAATCAATGCGGGGTCGTCAGTTTGAAGACCTCCGTATGGCGTCCGTTCGTAGGACACATCTTTCTCATCGTAGTTGTATCTGATCCCTGGCAATACATGCAGCTGTTCTGTAATTGCCCAATCTACGTTGGCGAATGCTGCCAAACTCAAAGATTTGATCGAGTTCTTTGTTTCTATGCCGTATCCCTCAAAAAGACCAGGTGTTTCCCATAGGGTACTGGTTGAGCTTTGCACGAATCTCCACGTAGCCGTACCGGATTCTTCGATTGCAACAGGGTCGGACTTGACTTCCTGACCAAGAGCGAAAAGCCCAATCACGCCACTGAGACGGGACGTGAATTCTCCCGCGTACCGGATCTCCTGAGACCAGTTTTGATGGGTGGAATAGTTATTTGATTTTGCCAAGGACTGCAGGCCTGTGAAATCGCGGTCATTGGAGGGATCCCAATTCCAGTAGCGCCATGCGGTTGTTGAGGTAAGTGTTCCAGGTCCCAGTTTTTGGTCGATGTTGAGCGACACACCGCCGATATCATTTCCTGAATTCCATGGTGTGTCATGATCAATCTTTCTGTCAAAGGCGTTAAGGCTTGGAAGACTATAGTTAAGATCGGCAATGATCGCATTGAATTGACGATATGCTGGTCGCTGGGTCTCAACAACACCTGCCACAACTTGCGCGTATCCGTCGGGACGTTGCCGCGAGGCGTCTACGGAGAGCGTTATGGAGGTAGCCTTCGAAGGAGCGAACAACAATTGGGCACGAATGCCGAGATTGTTGATGTCGTTAATGTATTTGCCTGTCCTAACATTTTCGATCACGCCATCACGTTGCGTACCGGAGAATGAAAGGCGTGCGGCAATTTTTTTGCTTAACGGACCAGTGATCGAACTCTTCGCCTGTATATAACCATAGTTTCCATAACTTACCTCGAAGCTTGCGCTTGGCGTAAAGCTTGCTTTGCGCGTGGTTATGTTAAAGGCACCGGACGTGGTATTTTTGCCGAAGAGCGTGCCTTGAGGTCCGCGCAATACTTCAATTTGTTCTATGTCAATAAAGTCAAGCGTTGCCGCTGCGGGGCGTGCATAGTAGACTCCATCTACATAAAAGCCAACGCCTGGGTCCAGGCCGTCATTTGTAAGACCAAACGGTGAGCCGAGACCACGGATATTAAGTCCGGTATTGCGTGGATTGGAAGAATAGAGCTGAACTGAAGGAATTAATTCCTTTACCCGGTTCACATTGAATGCACCTGCTTCCTGTATTGCAACGCCGCTAACAATAGAAATTGGTATGGGAACGTCTTGTGCGCTCTCGCTTCGCCGTCTCGCAGTAACCACCACCTCCGAAAGCAAATTGTCGTTGCTGAGGGCAATATCGAGAGACTCATTACTCAGTTCAAAAATTTGAATTTCCTGCGTTGCGTATCCGGTAAGACTAATTCTAACAAAAAAAGGGATTTCGTTCGGGGGTGTAAGGTTGAATTTTCCGTTGCTGTCTGTCACCGTGTACAGGTTGGTACCTTTTACCTGGACGGTTGCACCTGCCAATGGAGAGCCCTGGCTATCGGTAACGGCGCCTGTTACTACGCTTTGGGCCGACGAAATCGTAGCCCCCACCATGATAGCAAAAATGAATTGTAATTTTCTAATCATTGTTAATATATTTAAGGTTAACGTCTATTGGGCACAGCTATGCCATAGTACTGCCAGCAACTACCCAGGTCGTCAATTCTGCCGGCGGCAATCACGGCACGGAATGCAAATAAGATCAGCGGTTACGTTTTGCGGCAAACTCATTGAATTTCTCTTTCTCAAAGTACTTTGCTTCAGGTTTCAAATAGCCAAACCTGTGAAGGTACTCCTGACCATTTTCATTCACCCACTTCAGGAAATCGATGGCTTCCGGAGTGGCGGTCTGCCTATCAATAGACAAATGGAGATATTCGATCGGCACGTTCTTGATGTCACCTGACTCCTTGCCTTCAAGTTGCACAATGACCTTATCCAGGTCGGTATAAAATTTCTCTTCAGCATTGACTTTGCCATTGCCATTCAGATCTACCGGCAAGACAGTGAGTTTATCAATTGGCTTTCGTGTTCCATGATCGTAGATCAGTGTAAGCGGCAAATAGGTTACGCCATTTGGGTCGCGTAATAGCGCTTTAAGCAGGTGTTCATCGGCGCCGGCAATCGAGCTACCCTTGATATCCTTTTGCTGATATCCGAAGTATTTTGCGAACACAAGAGGAACGCCGGCCTTTTGTAACCTGGTATAGACGGTATATGGTGCGTCAATCTTTTCCCGGGACTCATTATCGGCATATATATCGTTAAAGAAAATTTGTTTGATCAACAGCTCATTAAGTCCTCTGTCTGTAAAGTAATTCGCGAATTCCGAGTTGGCCGTTGCAACAGGAAGAATTGCATATCGCCCAACATTAATATACTCCCGGGTGTTTTGTAGTGCTTCGTCGGATTTGTAAACTTCGGCGAGTATCTGGAAGCTGGCCGGGTCATTTGAACCTCTGGCCTCAATGATGATCTGAACCTCCGGTTTGACTTTAACGTAGTCATCGATCCATTCCTGAACAAGTTCGTATGAGAAGCGGTTTCCTGTAATCACTACTATTTTTGAAGCGGTTAAAGAAGAATTCGCCGTCGTATTTTTTTCCGCGGAGCCAATTTGTGCCCACAGCGGGAGAGCGAGGATCAGTAACACGACCGTATTCAAACGATTTCTAACTAAATTCATAAACATCATTATTGGTGGAAATGCAAATATAAATCGAAATGCTACTAAATCAATAGACTTAACGGATTTCGCTGCGGAAATGTTGCGAGTGTTCTTACGCTAAACTTTGCAGGCAAGTTTCCTGGTGAGCAGGTTCCAAAGGCCGGAGGCGACAATTAACACAAGTCCGGTATATGCAAAAAAAGGAGAAGTATTTGAAAGCGATGAAATCATGATAAATATTGCACCAATCACGCTTATCATAAACGAAATGTAATTTTTCCTTTTCCTCGCGATTAAAAACAAGGTTACAAAGTTTGTAAGAAAGAATGTAATCATCACCGGCTTTAACCACGGGGTGTATGGTATGGATGCAATGCCAAAAGCGCTGAATACGCTCAGATAGGCAGCCCAGCAGAACGCACACTTGGGAAAAAATGCAATTGCCACGCTTAGCACCAGCGACCCAAACTGATTTGTATCTGCTTTCAAAAATGCCATAGCTGATTGGTTAATTGGTCAATGACAACAGGAAGCACCGCCCTTCAAATCATTTTTTGCTTTCCCTATCATTGTCATCGGAGGTACATCGTTGGCAGGATTCATCTCGAAGAAGCCTAATGGCTTAAGCAAAAATCCGATGTAGGCCGTCGGCATTACCGGGTAATCCTCCGGGCGCGGAATGTGCGTATGGCCCATCGTATACCACACAACGATATCTTTGTTTCTTATGCTCCTGTCTTTTTCCGTCCAACGGATAAGTCCCTCGCCACCAGCGTGCTGATTGGGATAATCTCCAGCTGCAAATTTCTCACGTTCGTCATAAGGAGTAACCCACAAATGATGATTGACAAAACCGGCCCTTTTTCTCCAGCTCGCCTCGCGTGAGGCCATGGGGAAGCAATTGTCGCCAGCCATCAGTTTATACCCTACCGGTTCACCGACATGATTCTTTAGATTCTCGTTTACGATTTTCCAATATCTGGCAGACTCAAGGTTTAACATGCGACGGCCATCCTTTTCAGTTTCGAAATGTGTTTCCCGCGCGCGGAAAGCATTCTGGAATGGATTGCTATCATCTATTTCATCAGCCACGACATTCACCTCGCATACAGTATTTTCCGTTCCGTCAAGATCGAAGTCCAGTCTCACATTAAAAAAATGTTGATGGTTTGGGGCGTAGAGCTGCGGAGCGACCAAGCAACCGAATTTCGGCTTCTCGCCCGGCAAGAGTACACCAAGTGAAAGAATGCCGGTAAGCTTTACTTCAAGCTGGATATTGCCATCCTGATACAAGTACCAGAAAAATCCATACTCATAATTCTCGACGGTTGAAACGGATGATATCACCAGCCGCCTTGATCTCCTGACTTCAGGGGTGCCAATCCTTCTGTCGGTGTGCTTCCAGAGAATTCCGTAATCCTCTTCATGCATGCAAATGGCATTGTTAATAGTGAGCAACTCACCTTTGCTGTTGGTCAGGTGGGCATCGAAGTACTTGATATATCCGAGACAATCGCAGCCGAGCTCAAGGCTGTTGGCACACATGCCCATGCCATATTCTCCTGTATCGAATGCGTTTTTTCTGCGTTGTGTTTCAGTAGGGTCACCATAGGGAACGACCATTTCCGACAACGACGCGCGGTACAATATCGATCTTTTTTTTCCGCCATCTTGATAGCCGAGGTCATGAAGGGTAAGGCCCTCACGGGCGTTAAATCCGATGACAAAGTTCCACTTCTGCCAGCTTACCTCGTATCCCTTTACAGAAAAGCTCGGCCCTTCGGGCTGGGTGATCTCGATGGGCTTTATATCTTTGCGAAACTCTGTCATGCGGTCGGCGGCGTAATTGGCTTCACCAGGAGGCAAAGGCCAATAACCGTAATCCTCCACACGAATAACTTTCATCGTATTCAGATCGACCACAGGCTTGATGCCTTCAATTGGTCTTGCATATCCGTTATCCGTGCTGTCGCTTCTCAGAAAGCACAACGGCCTGGCAAGGCGCATATTACTTTCTTCCGGTGCCCCATAGTTGCCAGCACTCCAGATATCTACCATGACGAGATTCATATCGGTGATCCCGTATTTGGTCCTTAACGCTTCCCCGAATTCAGGGCTGCTAAGAACAG
>JANNPM010000476.1:0-2717 GCA_031400145.1 Chryseolinea sp.
AATTTCTTGCGCGATATGAAGGATGACTATCTTGAAATGGGACGAACCTATTTTCCGGGAGTCGAGATGCAGAATTTCAATGATCAATGCAAGCGCAAGATCGAGGAAAGTATTAAAAGAGATTTTGAGGAGGGTTTTAAAGGTATTACCAAATTGCCGCGCACATCGCGGCTTGGTGTGTATGTAGCCTATGTATACTATCTTGCGCTGTTTGAAAAGATCAAAAATACCCCTCCGGAAGCAGTGATGAGAAGTCGCATCAGCATTAAAAACAGGCACAAGGCTGGATTGCTTGCTTACTCCTATGTTAAACACCAGCTTCACCTCATTTGATGGAAAAAATTATCTTGGTCGATGAGCAAGACAACGCCATAGGCACGATGGAGAAGATGGAGGCGCATCAAAAGGGTGTGTTGCATCGTGCTTTCTCTGTCCTGCTTGTTAATTTCAAAGGCGAAGTGCTATTGCAACAGCGCTCCGGACGTAAATATCACAGTGGCGGATTGTGGAGTAATACATGTTGCAGTCACCCAGGGCCGGACGAATCCATTGAAGCTGCAGCGCGTAACCGACTGATGTATGAAATGGGAATCGACCTTCAACCTGAGTTCGCATTTAAGTTCATGTATAAAGCTTCGTTGGATCATGACCTCACGGAGCATGAATATGATCATGTCTTTACCGGTGTATTCAATGGCAAGCCAGTTATCAATAAAGATGAAGTGGACGAGTGGAAGTTCGTAGACCTTAATACCCTTTTGGCTGATTTGTCGCGCGAACCAGAGAAATACACGCCGTGGCTAAAATTAATTATGCAGCGCTTCGCGCCAGCATCATGAACGCCTTTTGTGAACATCCCGAATGATGTAGCCACAACCAGCATATCCTGGGAAAATGACTTCAGCGTATTCTTGCCGGAAAGTGCTGTATTTTGGTTTCGCAGAGACCTTCGCCTGTCGGATAACGCAGGCCTTTATCAAGCATTGAAAAACAACAATGACGTAATCCCGCTTTTTATATTTGACTCAAATATATTAGAAAAACTAGCGGACAAGGCCGATGCCAGGGTTACGTTCATCTTGCAATCCCTGGAGTTGCTGAAGCAGACGCTGGAGCTTCATGGAACGTCGCTTTCAATTTTATATGGTGATCCTGTGTCGCTGTACCAGCAGATTAGGGTTAACGCTGTTTACACGAATGAGGATTATGAACCATACACCCGACGGCGTGATGATGCAATAAGTGAAATCATTAAATACCATGGAGGCATCTTTAAAACCTTTAAAGACCAGGTGATATTTGGTCCGGAGGAGGTTATCAAGGATGACGGGCATCCTTACAACATATTTACACCATACAGCAAGAAGTGGCTGGCGACCGTGAATGATTTTTCCAGTAAGCCCCATCCTTCCGAAAATTATTTCGCGAACTTTCTCGCGTCCGCTCCTCTGCCATTTCCAACCCTGCAAGACATTGGATTTAAGAAAACGCGTGTGAGCTTTCCACCGCGCGTCATAAAAAAATCTGTCATAGAGACTTACGACAAAACGCGCAATTTTCCTGGGGCTGATGGCACCACACGCATTGGCGTTCATTTACGTTTTGGAACCGTCAGCATCAGAAGGCTTGTGCATATTGCCAAACAACAAAATCAAACATTTCTTAAAGAGCTTATTTGGCGAGAGTTCTATCAGATGATTCTATGGCATTATCCCCGAGTTGAAAATGCTTCGTTCAAAGCGGCCTATGATAAAATTCAATGGCGAAATAACCTTGAAGAATTTGATGCATGGTGTAATGGCGAGACCGGCTATCCCATAGTAGATGCAGGCATGCGGGAGTTAAACGCAACCGGGTATATGCATAATCGCGTGCGAATGATCGTTTCAAGTTTTCTTACCAAACATTTACTAATTGACTGGCGATGGGGTGAAGCGTATTTCGCAAAAAAATTACTTGATTATGATCTCGCAGCAAACAATGGTGGCTGGCAATGGGCTGCCGGAACTGGTTGTGACGCTGCGCCATATTTTCGCGTATTCAATCCTGCCCTGCAGACACAGAAATTTGATAAGTCTTTGGAATACATCCGACGGTGGGTTCCTGAGTTTGATTCTCAGGCCTATGCGAAGCCATTGGTAGAGCACGCGTATGCCCGCGCCCGGGCACTGAAAGCATATGGAGAAGGATTAAGCTGATTAATTCCAGATCGTCACTTTCATGCTGCTGTCTATTCATTCGATCACATTCAGGTTGAAGTATTTGAGGGGTTTTTAAAACCCTTTTTCTTCCAATTTGTTATTGTAAGATATGAAAATTTATTCATTCAAGCGTTTGCAGTTGCTGCCAGTTACGTTACAAGCCGGGTGGGATTTTTTCTCATCGCCGAAAAATCTGGCTTTGATAACACCCCCGCATATGGGTTTTCACATTCTCTACAGTTCTGGCGGCAATAAAATGTACTCCGGGCAAATCATCAGGTATAGGATCAGGATGTCTTTCGCGATGACTTTTGAATGGGTAACAGAGATTACCCACGTGCAGGAACCTCATTTTTTTGTCGATGAACAGCGTAGCGGACCTTATTCACTGTGGCATCACCAGCATCATTTTCGCGAAGTGGCCGACGGGTTAGAAATAACTGACGAGGTGAATTATTCGATACCTTATGGATTCCTTGGCCGCTTCGCCAACTACCTGTTTGTGGAGAGGCAGTT
>JANNPM010000477.1:0-4102 GCA_031400145.1 Chryseolinea sp.
TAACGCGGCAATGAAAGTAAAGCGGTGACCATCGACTATGTAACAGGTTATGTGAAAAGCCATGGTGAAGCCTGCTACCGCTGTACCCATAATAAAAAAGCTTCTGAAGTTCACCTCGTTAAGGTACTCGGGATCAAGGAACAGGTATGGTATACCCAGCAGCTTGCCAAAGCTTCCTGTGATCATCGTAAACAAAATCACCCAGCACACCATGAGTATCTGATTGCGCTGAATATTATTTAAGAAAAGTTGAACAGGAAACGAGAAGGCAATTCTGGGCGCAAGAAAATATAGTTTCCGCATAAAGGGTAACCTAAATCTATGAAAATCCGAGGTCTTATAAGCACGAAGTGTCGCCTTGTACGTCTTATTGTCTCCTATTTCTTTAGTTTTACCCGGATATACTCTACATAAACGCCAAACTATCTGGATAAGCATTTTTATATCTACAGGTCGTCCGCAGGTTCCGGAAAAACGAGAACTCTTGCAAAGGCATATTTACTGTTAGCCCTGCGTTTTCGTGCTGACTATTTCAAGCACATTCTTGCTGTTACATTCACCAACAAAGCGACACAGGAGATGAAGGATCGTATACTTTACTACCTGAATAAATTCGCGAAGGGTGAAACGACCGATCTGACGGCCGAACTTCTGGCTGAATTGAAGCTTGACAGTTCAACTTTCCAGCAATACGCGCACGAAGCTCAGGCAGCCATCTTGCATAAATACGATCGCTTCGCCATAAGTACAATTGATGCATTCTTTCAAAAGGTGATACGTTCGTTTACAAGGGAAGCTGGACTTGTGGGGGATTACCGTTTAGAGGTGGAACAAGACGCTGTGCTGGAAGAGGTGATTGACAATCTCATTGACGAGTTAGGGAGTAATAAAGAGCTAACCAATTGGGTAGTAGAGTTTGCGAAGGAAAATCTGGAAAATGAGAGGGCATGGGATGTCCGTACAAGTCTTCTCCAGTTTGCCACGGAGATCTTCAGGGAAGCATTCAAGGACATTGAAGATGATGTTATAAAGGCTACGGGAACTCGTAAATACTTCACAGACCTGAGAAGAATGCTTTGCGATGAAAGAGACAGCTTCCTAAACGACGCGGAACGACTCGCCAAAGAAGGACTGAACATTATCGAAGCGCAGCGTTGGGACGTATCCGATATTTATTATGGTAAAACCTCGGGAGTGCATGGCTTCCTTCAAACCTATGCCAATGCAAAAAACCTGAAAGGGATAGAGACCCCAGGACCCCGCGTGAGGGACCATTTTCAAATTTCGGCGAACTGGCCAAGCAAGACTAATCGAAATCCCCGGCAAATGATCGAGGTGGCTGAAACAAAGATCATCCCCATTCTCGAGGCGCTTGTGTCTCTTTATGATACCAGGTATCAGCATAGCCTTACCGCGGAGATCATACTACAGAATCTTTATGTGTTCGGTCTCGTGGCGGATATCTCCCGGAAGCTCGCGGAATACAAGGAGGAAAACAATCTCATGCTCCTGGCCGATGCGCCGAAATTCTTGAATGGCGTTATCCAGGATAGTGATACACCGTTTATCTATGAAAAAGTAGGATCATTCTACCGGAACTATCTCATAGATGAGTTCCAGGATACCTCTGCAATGCAATGGAAGAACTTCCTGCCATTACTGACCAATAGCCTTGACCAGGGGTACTCAAGTATGGTGGTCGGCGATGTAAAGCAGGCCGTCTATCGGTGGCGTGGCGGAGACCTGAAGCTTTTGCAGGAAGACATCGAAAATCATATTGGTTCTGCGAGAATACACGTAGAAGAGCTGTCAACAAATTTCAGAAGTGCTCACAATATTGTATCCTTTAACAACACAATATTTGAAAAAGCCTCGGCCCTTGTTGCGTTGGAAACAAATGTATCGATCTCCGCCGAGGCATACCGGGATGTCGCCCAAAAAAATTCAAGGCGTACGGAAGGATTTGTTCAGGTTAAGTTTCTGCGTGATAACAAGTGGAGGGACCAGGCAATGGCACGTATCCCAAAATTGCTGGAGCAGTTACAGGAGAAGGGTGCATCGCCGCATGAAATTGCTATACTGGTCAGGAAGAATGATGAAGGCCAACAGATCGTAGCAAACCTGTTGCAGTACAAAAGCTCAGATCAGGCAAAGGCCGGTTGCCTGTATGATGTAGTTTCCAACGAGTCCCTTAGACTGGACGGGGCATCGTCGGTAAATTTGCTTTTGTCCGCCATGCGCTATCTGCTTAATCCGGAAGATGCTATCGCCAGGGCACATCTGGCTTATGAATTTGCTAAGCAACAATCGCCGGAACGCTCCTTAATCGAAGTGTTCGCTGTTACAAATCAAGTATTCTTTGAAAGCAATCTGCCATCTGTATTTACGTCGGAAAAGGCGGCGTTGAAAAAGCTACCGCTTGTGGAACTCACGGAGACATTGATCTCCATCTTCAAGCTTGGAGATCTGCAGGGAGAGATTGTTTATTTGTTGGCGTTTCAGAATCTTGTCCTTGACTTCTACAGTCGGGAGCGAAATGACCTTGGGGCTTTTCTTGCGTGGTGGGAGGAAAATAAACATAAAAAATCAGTTCAGTTATCTGGTGAAGTTAATGCCGTTCAGGTCCTGACGATACACAAATCCAAAGGGCTTCAGTTTAAATACGTAATCGTTCCGTTTTGCGGCTGGGGTATGGATCACGATCCGTGGCAGGCGCCAACGCTGTGGGCAAAAACAGATGAGCAACCTTTTGCCGCCGCAGGCTACCTGCCGATAAAGTACAGTGGCAGCCTGACAAAAACTTCTTTCGTTGACTGCTATCAGGAAGAGCGTTCCCGCAGCTATCTTGACAATTTGAATCTGCTCTATGTGGCGCTCACCAGAGCGGAAAACGGCATGATCATTATGGCACCGCATCCAGATGTCCGCAAAAATAAAAACACCGTTGCCACATTCTTACATACTTCAATCCAGCAGGGATTCCCGGACCAGGAATGCTGGAGTGATTTATTACAGGAGTACAATGTCGGCGAATGGAATAGTTCGGGAAGTAAACAATCAAAGAGCTCACCTGAGTCTATTGTTTTGTTTTCTTACCCAGCCCACAGGTGGCGTGACAGGCTAGTGATCAGGCAGGCGGGGAGATCATTTTTTGATGAATCGCGGCGGGAGCAGCAGGACAAGATCGGATATGGAATTTATATTCATGCATTGTTGTCCCGGATAACTTATGCAAGTGACATTCCGGATACCCTGGAGCGTATCGTGCTGGAGGGCCTCATCAGGCGCGATGAGCGCAATGGTCTCATGGAGCAGTTACAGGAATTGCTGAACAATCCTCAGATCGCATCCTGGTTCGATTCGTCATGGGATGTACGCACCGAAATGCCCGTATTACTCGCTACCGGCGCTGAGAATCGCATCGATCGTCTCCTTTTAAGTGGGAAAAGGGCCGTTGTGATTGATTTCAAGACAGGCGGTCCAACCAAGGCTGACCAGAAACAAGTTCAGGACTACGTGGACATTTTGCGCAAGATGAATTTCATTGACGTGGAGGGCTACCTGCTGTACATCAGAACCGGTGAGGTGGTGTCGGTGATACACGGAAAGATAAAGACATCACGTAAGCTAAAGGATGACAATCAGCTTGGACTTTTTTAAATCGGGTGAAGTTGCGATGGAGTAACTTAGTTATTGGCGACCCTGCTATTCAGAGGTCGATGTGGTAGACGTCTTGTTGGTTGCGTTGAATGTTCGTGACATGGAAACCTCCAGGCTGGGGGATTTCTTCTAGGAGGTCAAATTGGGCGCAACCTTTTGGTAGTGCAGCAAAGATCAACAGGAAACTATGTGTGGCTCTATCCGGGATCAGGGTCCACATCGGAGCAATACTGATATTCTCGGCGTGGACGAGGCCAGATCTTGCTCCAGCGTTGTCCACGAGAAATGTTGTCTTCCAGATTCTTACCAAGGCATCCTGCCATTCATTCTGCAGGTAGCAATGTACGTAAACGTACGAATCGTTCATTGCCTGTGGATTGAGCGCCGCAATTAACTCAACATCAATCGCAGGCCTTACCTTTGCGGGCGCTTCCTGGGTTAG
>JANNPM010000059.1:0-4282 GCA_031400145.1 Chryseolinea sp.
ACAGGGCCGAATATAAATTTGATCATGGTTGAAAAATACACTGGTATTGCCTTCAGAATTTCCCCCCACATGCAGTTCCACTTTACAATTGTTCGCCAAGACAGAAATCGCCGGCATCGCCAAGACCTGCCACATAACAAAAGTTATCATTTATTCGCTTATCACGACACTCTGACATGAGCTGATTGGCAATTGAATTGCCCTCGGAGAGGTTGAAAACCATAACAGACGCTTTTTTCTAACCAAAATTTAGAATAAAGTTGTGGTAAGAACTAATCCACTCCTGGTGGCTTCGTTTACAGCAAACTATAAATCATCCTTTGATGAAGCTTTTAAAACAACTGTGTGAAGTACACGCGCCGTCGGGAAATGAGCTTGCAATGAAGGACTTCTTACTTCATTACATCAATAAGGAGAAACGCAAATGGAAGGCTGCGCCAGAGGTGCTCGAAGGTGAACGATTTCAGGAATGTATCATACTAAAGTTTGGCAAGCCACGCACAGCTATATTTGCACATATGGACAGCGTTGGTTTTACCGTGCGCTATTTCAATCAATTGCTACCCATCGGCAGTCCTTACGCTGACGCAGGAACAAAACTGGTTGGACACGACAGCCACGGTCCGATCGTTTGCGAACTGGAATTCGATGAACAAAATCATGCATACTATAAATTTGGGCGTCAAATTGATCGCGGCACGGAACTAACCTATAAAGTAGATTACCGCGAAACTAAAGACTACATTCAGTCCGCCTACCTCGATAACAGGCTGGGCATTTACAATGTGCTAAAGGTTGCGGAAACGTTAAAAGATGGTGTGATCGTTTTCAGCACATGGGAAGAGCACGGAGGAGGTTCAGTACCGTATCTCGCACGGTACATATTTGAGCAATGGAATATAACGCAGGCGCTGGTGTCCGACATCACCTGGGTCTCGGATGGTGTAATGCCCGGCAAAGGTGTCGCAATTTCCATGCGCGACAAGAATGTTCCGCGCAGAAGTTACATCCACAGGATAATTGAAATTGCTGAACGGCGCAAACTTGATTTTCAACTCGAAGTAGAAGGGGCTGGTTCAAGCGACGGGCGCGAATTACAAACCAGCCCATATCCCTTTAACTGGTGTTTCGTGGGTGCGCCTGAACAGAATGCCCACACGCCGGATGAAAAAGTTCACAAGCATGATATAAAGACGATGATTGAACTTTATCGTTGGTTGATGAAGGACCTTTAGCTTTGCCATAGCTGAAGCTTATGGCCCAAAGCGGCAAGTCTATCCCCCTACGCCAGTGTGGCTAGCAGTCGAAGGCCAATTTGCCGAAGGGTCATTTATATTGTTACTTCATTCGTTATCTTACCGCATTCGTTATCTTGGCCAGATAAACCCAACAAAACACAAACTCAAAAACACGTCATCTTCATGATCAATATTATTCTCTTTGGCCCTCCTGGAGCGGGCAAAGGCACTCAAAGTGCCAAAATAATCGAGAAGTATTCTTTAATTCATATTTCAACGGGAGATCTCTTTAGAAAGCACCTCCGGGAAGGAACGCATTTGGGAAAGCTTGCACAGACTTATATGACGAAGGGCAACCTCGTTCCTGATAAGTTGGTGATCGATATGGTGGATGACAAGATCAAAAGTAGCACCAACATTAGCGGGACCATCTTTGATGGCTTCCCGCGCACCATTCCACAAGCGGAGGCCCTTGACACTTTGCTGGCCTCGATGAATTCACCTATCAAGGTCTTGATTGAGCTCGTCGTACCCGAAGAAGAATTGATGAACCGCCTGGCAGAACGCGCGATAAAGGAGAATCGCCCGGATGATGCCAAGCCCGAGGTCACCGCACACAGGATAGCGCTTTACAGAGATGAGACCGTATCTGTTGCCGAGTATTACAGACAACACGGTAAATATACCTCCGTCGTTGGCGTTGGCGCGATAGAGAATATTTTCAGCAATCTTTGTCGTGAGATAGATAAAAGTCTGTTGTAACTTCTTCGTTCAACTCTCGCTACCGTGTCCTCCCCTAATTTCATAGACTACATAAAGTTTTGCTCCAGATCAGGTCACGGTGGTGCTGGGTATATGCACTTTCATCGCGAAAAATTCATTCAGCACGGTGGGCCGGATGGCGGCGATGGCGGGCGCGGAGGAAGTGTTATTCTTAAGGGCAGCAGCCAGCTATGGACGTTGCTTCATCTTAAGTACCGAAAGCACGTGGTAGCAACATCTGGCAATCGCGGCGAGGAGCAGGATCGGACCGGCGCCAGTGGCAAAGATGAAGTGCTTGAGGTTCCACTTGGCACCATTGCGCGACGTGCGGATACGCAGGAGGTATTGTTTGAGATTACGGAGGACGGCAAGGAATATATTCTCACTCCCGGAGGACGCGGTGGAAAGGGAAATGCGTTTTTTTCAACGCCGACAAATCAGGCCCCTCAACATGCACAGCCTGGTGAACCGGGTAAGGAAGAATGGATCATACTCGAGCTAAAGCTTTTGGCCGATGTCGGTCTTGTGGGTTTTCCAAATGCCGGGAAATCTACATTGCTATCCGTTCTTTCAGCGGCCAAACCGAAGATCGCAGACTATCCTTTCACAACCCTGACGCCTAACCTTGGGGTTGTATCCTATCGCGAGGATCGCTCCTTTGTTATGGCCGATATCCCGGGTATCATAGACGGTGCGGCAGAAGGAAAAGGTCTTGGAATACGCTTCTTGCGGCATATAGAGCGTAATGCGCTCCTGCTTTTTGTGATTCCCGCGGACTCTGCGGATATTAAGTCGGAGTATGCCATCCTTCTCAACGAGCTCACCAAATACAATCCCCAGCTACTGGATAAAAAAAGAATTCTGGCTGTATCAAAATCCGACCTTCTTGACGACGAGCTAAGGGAGGCAATCGCGCTGGATCTCCCTCCGGATTTACCGGCAGTTTTCATTTCCGCTGCAATCAACAGCGGACTGACCACGCTGAAAGACCTCATCTGGAAGAATCTGCACTAATCCCACTGCATATGCATATGCAAGGTGTCAGTTTGGCACGGTAGTCCCATTTGGCAAAATTGTTGACATCTGGCCGTAGTTCGGTTTCCGTCCGGCAAGACGGCATCGCTATGCTATAAATTGAATGAAAATGAATCAAAACGAAGAAATTGTTTCCGAAAACAACCAGTCATCAGAAAATCTGGCAGCATCTCAGAATAATGGAATCGGCTTGGAAGAGTCTGGCCAGGTAGCGGAGATAGCTAAATTACAGCACGAAATTGCCGAGCAAAAAGACAAGTTCATCAGGCTATATTCTGAATTTGAAAACTTCAGAAGGAGAACTGCCAGGGAAAAGATTGACATGATTCAATCTGCCAACGAATCTCTGCTCAAAACACTTCTTCCTATCGCCGACGATTTCGAAAGAGCAACAAAGTCGTTTAAAGATAAGGATGATAAAGATCTGGAAGGTTTTCTTCTCATCTACAACAAATTTAAGAAGACACTGGATCAGGCCGGTGTAAAGGTGATGGACCTTAAGGCCGGTTCAGATTTTAATGCGGACCTGCAGGAAGCCATTACACAGATTCCAGTTCCAGATGATGCATTGGCTGGGAAAGTGGTGGACGTCGTGGAAAACGGCTATCTGCTGAATGAGAAAGTAATTCGTCACGCCAAGGTGGTAATCGGAAGTAAATAAATATAGCGTTACAACGACACGCTCGTTCAATTTTATCATTCATGTCAACAAAGAGAGATTATTACGAAATCTTAGGCGTCTCCAAAACAGCGACTCCGGAAGAAGTGAAAAAAGCCTATCGAAAGGTTGCCATTCAATTCCATCCGGATAAAAATCCAGACAATAAGGAGGCTGAAGAAAAGTTCAAAGAGGCGGCTGAAGCCTATGAAGTGCTGAGCGACGCAGAAAAGCGTGCGAAGTACGATCGCTTTGGCCACGCGCGTAGCGGAGGAGGAGGCTTTAGCAGCAGCCATGAAATGACCATGGACGATATCTTTAGTCAGTTTGGAGATATCTTCGGCGGAAACGGTAGTCCTTTTGAAAGTTTCTTTGGTGGGAGCTCCCGAGGTGGCAGGCGCCAGCGGAAAGGTTCAAACCTGCGGATCAAGCTCAAGCTTTCTCTCGATGAGATTGCAAACGGCGTAGAAAAGAAAATAAAGGTGAACAGGCTCACCCGTGCTGAGGGCGTAACATTTCAGAACTGCATTACTTGTCAGGGTTCTGGTCAAGTACGCAAGGTCGTTAATACCATGCTCGGCCAGATGGT
>JANNPM010000076.1:0-4056 GCA_031400145.1 Chryseolinea sp.
CATCACTTTGGGTGAACGGGTGCATGGCGATTTCATAATTTTGAGATCGGTCTATTTGACAATAACCATTTTCTTGGTTTCCTTATAAAAGCCACTCTTGAACTGATAAACGTATTGTCCGGCAGGAAGACCCTGGAGGTCTACGTCGATCTTATGCTCTCCGGGGTCATAAATACCGTCCACCATAACTTTCACCTGGTCTCCCTGATTGTTTATCAGATTAACTGAAACCTGATATGAGCTATTCAGCATAAAATGAACTGTCGTTTTTCCTTTCGCAGGATTTGGAAAGCAGTCTTTGAGCGCAAAACGATCACCAATGAATCCCTCATTGCCGGTGATGACCTGTTGCGCCAGCGGGAGCTGTTGGAAAATGACACCATCGGAAGTTCCTTCTTCAGTCATCAGCCCCGGGAATATCTGATTAAGCCTTGCCTCATCCACCAGCATCCAGTCTTTCATGATGTTGCCATAGATGAGCCTGTAATCAAATTGCATCTCAACGTTGCCTTTGGAAAGATCAGGTACTTTCCCCACGACGCCAGGTTCTACACCGCGACCGAAGATAAACAACGGTCCCCCAGTACCATGATCTGTTCCGAAGCTTCCATTTGAATCAATTCTTCGTCCGAATTCTGATGTGGTCACACTCAGCACACGATCCTCAAGCCCGCGTAAGCGCAAATCTTCCTGGAAAGCGTTCATCGCTGATGAAACGTGGTACATCAAAGCGGCATGGCCACCCATTGTAGCATCATATTTTTCAACCTGATCGGCGTGCGTATCGAAACCGCCAATTTTGACGAGAAATACCTTTGTCTTGCAGCCTCCACCAAGCAGTCGCGCGATTAGCTTCAACTGGGAAGTCAGCGGATTTCGTAAACTTCCCTGGGGGGCGTGGAACGGATACGTTTCCGGGTAGTCGATGGACGTAGCGCCACCGGCGAGATATACCTCGTATAGGCGTTGTGCATAGTCTTTGGACTTATCCTCAAGGCTTAGTATCCAGTCCAGTTCCTTATAGTAAGGTGAACCTTCAAGGTATTCAGGAGGAAGCCCGCGGGGATCGACGAGTTCATCCTGAAAACCTTCAAGTTCCTCAACAAGTTCTGCAAAGCTTGCAGGATCATTGAGTGATATAGACGTCGGTATGCTTCCCTCCTGATGAAAGATCAGGGACACATCATTACCCATTTCAATCGCCAACGGATCCGGCATTTCCGCATTGGGAAAGTCTTCGGGATATTTTTCAGGCGCATATTCGCCCTGCAGGTATCTGCCGACCCAACCCGATTGGAGATAGTCATCAGCAGAACCGCCCATAAACCAGATATCCCTTCCTCTGAAATGAGATCCGTTGTTGTTTTTGTATGAAACGCCCTGTACGACGGTTAATCTGCCTTTATCGTACAAGCCTTTCATTGCCTGCATGTCGGGGTGGAGGCCAACCTGGGCATCCGCACTGAGGGTAGAATCCAGTGGAATATATTTACGTGCGCTGTTCTTCGCCGGTATGGCGATATTTGCGCGCCGGTTGTAGTACTCGTCATACTTCTCAACCGGAATGAGACAATTTAAGCCGTCATTTCCCCCATGCATTTGAAGAATGATCAACACCCTGTCATTGTTGCTGGCAGAAGCCATCTTTGACAACGCATTGCCTTCACCTAATACTCGCAAGGGAATGCCGCCTATTGTGAAGGGAATGCTCATCGCCAGCGGAAGTTTCTTTAGAAAATCTCGTCTTGATCTGTTCATTCTTTTGGCATTAGGCAAGTTGATATTCCGGCGACTGCATCAATGCATTGAAAAGATACTCCAACTGATCGTTCAGATCACCGGCATCTTCGTTCCAACGGGTGGTCCAGTATGCTTCGTCGAATGTTTGCAGGAAGCGCTCTTTAAAATAATTCACGCGCTTGGCGGTCAGACCCGAAAGATCATCGGCAGCGTCATCAAAAGTCAGGTTGTCGGTAACAGGTAGCAAATATTTGGCTAACTCTATAACCAGTAATTTAGCATCGGAGGCAATCGCGCCGGGAATGTTATTTTTCACGAAATCATAAACATTGGCCTTAAACATTCCCGGCTCCGTTGATGAGATCACACTGCGGATAAAGTTATATCGGTTCGCCAGTGTGTTGGGTGTGATCCAAAACCTGTGATAAATCGGAAATTGATGATAAGCATCGTAACCAGCCACATCATACGGCTCGTAAAAATCCATTGCCTGGGTTTTGATATTATCCAGAACCTCCCCCAGCTGATCATAGTAATCGGTAGGAGAGGTGAGCATATCTGTTATGGGAATTTCGAATAGCCGGATCGTTGGTATTACGACATCCAGCGGACACTTTATTATTCCACCAAAATTATCATCCGTAACGGGACCTGATGCCTCATAAAAATGCTGGCTACGCAGCAGGTTTTCAATTACGGGTTGAAGTTTGTAATTGTTTGCCAACAAAGTGTCAGCCATTTCCGTAATGATCGTACCATCAATGGTCAGGCTTTCTTCAGTTGTATGCGGAGCATAGACAAAGAACCGGTAAAGCTTCCAGCATATATTCTTTGCAGTCTCGGGTTTCGCGTAAATCATGTCTACGAGCTGAACGATCTCATCCAGCGCGCTGGCCTCCGAAGCATTGCCGCCATTCATGAGAAGTGGATCCCCTTGAATAATGGTGTTGGAAAATCTTGCGCTGAACTGCTTTGGATCGTTATCGTGTGATGATGCGTTTGATGTGGAGCCTTTTACCTTTCCCCGTGGCAGGAGCGTGTCGGGATCGTTGGTGGAAAATGTGTCGTCTATATCCCAACCTGACAGTACCCTGGCTGCGGCCTTCACATCATCTTCTGTATACATGATGTAATCTCCCTCAGTGGGCGATGCTGGCAATGTTCCTTCCAGTCCGCGCCCAATCGTATAGAGTTCCAGTAGCTCGCGGCCATAATTTTCATTGACGTTGCCTTTGACATTTTCATTGCCATCCAGCAATCTCAGCATCGCATTGTCAATGCTGATCTTGACAGTCAGGTTCTTTATGTTCACTTCAGGGTCTGGATCCAGTGCGTCAAGCGCAAATAGCCTCAATAACTTGTTTTGAAAGTAAAGGGATCTGCTGTTGCCAACCTTTGTCGTGATGGTGGTGAAATGAGTGTGCAGAAAGTATACAAGTCGTTCGCGCGCAGAATATGACAGGGAAAGAGATGGTGCGACGCCTACACTCAGCATTTGAGCGATCAGCCATCGCTTAAAGAATGATTCGAGGTCCCCGCCTTCGCTATTCGCATCGGTAGTGCCAGAGATAAACCATTCCTGTCCAGTTTTCGGATCAATAGGGAGCACTGGCTCCGGTAGCGCCTGATGAAATAATGCCGTAATGGCCTGTGCGGGAGTAAGTGATGCATAAGCATCGATCTGTGCTTTTGTTGCACCGAACGTTGCCCTTCTGAGGAGATGGGCAGCTCTTTTGATTTCCAGCGCGCCGCTGAACTCGGGTAATGGCATAGTCAAGAGGTTTCAAGAGGTCAATTAATCCTTATAAATTCACATTATGATGGGAAATGGGGACGAAGTGCGTTAGACTCCGATAACCTCAATGAATTTCCTACTACTTCAGTTTACCGTAATCGAAATGTTGATTTAATGTTAGATGCCGATGAAGATCATTGAATGCCCGCGTGATGCCATGCAAGGAATTGACGCGTTTA
Organism: Chryseolinea sp.; assembly: GCA_031400145.1. Taxonomy (GTDB): domain Bacteria; phylum Bacteroidota; class Bacteroidia; order Cytophagales; family Cyclobacteriaceae; genus Chryseolinea. Next base: position 3,715 of record JANNPM010000076.1, read on the forward strand.
TCCCGACAGAGGATAAAGTAAGATACATTAACCAGCTTATGAAAGTGGGATTCGATACAATCGACTTTGGAAGCTTTGTATCGCCGAAAGTGATTCCCCAGATGAAGGATACATCGGCAGTCTACTCGAGGCTGCAATTTGATGAAAGTGATTCCAGGCTCCTGGCGATTGTTGCTAATACCCGTGGCGCCCGTGATTCGGCAGCATTCGAAGGAATCTCCTGTATTGGCTTCCCGCTCTCGATATCAGAAACTTTCCAGCGTCGCAATACAAATAAATCAATACCTGAAGCGCTGACTGCACTGGAGGAGATAAAAAATATTTGTTTGCGATCGAATAAGC